>JAAYTO010000266.1 GCA_012523755.1 Clostridium sp.
GGTTCAGGATTTTGCCTCCAGCTTCCTTCAGATTCCACGTCGCCGTGGACACCCTTGCTCTTGGCTAACGGTTCCTACTACCAAGCCCGTAGTGGACTTTCACCACCAAGTTGTTGCCCATGCTGGGCACACATAAAAGAGTACCGAGAAAGGTAAACTCCCGGTACTCCTTTTAACTTAACAGATGAAACATTACCATAAGGAATCTATATGAGTCTAAGAATCTTTCTTTTCAGTAGTGTGAAATCTGTAGAGTCTATTTCGCCATCATTATTCATATCTGCATTTTCAAAATTTATTGTATATATAGCTATCTTTCTTAATATAACCCTTTTTAAATATTGAAGATCCGTTGAATCAACCTCGCCATCCGAATTAACATCGCCTTTTAAAACTTGAGGTGGATTTGTGGGAGTAGGAGTAGGGGTTGGGCTAGGGGTCGGAGTTACAGCACCTGCCAAAGATTTCAGTTTGTCAATGGTATATTTGTACCAGAGGTTTGCAATCTTTGTATACCCTGTTTCGCTCAAGTGCAGACCGTCCCCGGAAATATCTGTGTTTCTGTTGAATTGTATATCACTGAGCTTGACAAAGTGAACATCCTTGCCAGCATTGGCTTTTTGCTGAACAATTCCCGGAATTACCGCATTATATTGCGTAACCATCTCGGGCCACGGATAATAATCCGCTACAAACAATGTTATATTGGGTTTAACGTTAAAAATCTGGTCTATCAAATTACTAAGACCTGTTGCGTTTACACCGCCGCCAAAAAACATGTCATTTCCGCCGATCCAAAGAAATACCACATCGGGGTTGCAGGTATTAAGCCAGCCGTTGATACTGCCTGATATCTGAGGGATGGTCCACCCGGAGTGACCTTCATTATCTCTATCGGGCAAAGTACTTGGTCCGCCCTTTTGTGAGCCGACAAAGTCAATACTCAAACCGGCATCTGTTAAAAGCTTGTATAAATCGGTACGGTATGATCCCATATTGCCTCCTCCCATACCGGCGGTGCAGGAGTCTCCCACAGGCATAATCTTTAGTGTTTTAGATGCCGCCGTTGACTCTGTAACTGCCACTCCCATAACCGCAATGCTGACCAACAGAACTGCTAACATTTTAGCTGCAAAATTTCTCAATTTGTACATGCAATCTCCTCCCTTGTATAAACTTATATAATATGTTCCATTATTATTCTAGATAATTAATCTTAATCTTTTCTTAAAAAAGTCATTCAAATTAAACTTTTTTCCAAAAACCAAAAGATAATGCAAAAAGTATTCCAAAAAGCAAAGCCCAAAAACCGTCTATTTAAAGGCAGTTTATGGGCTTTTTTCTTATTTGGCTTGTCTAACTTGGAATTACTTGTTCCTAGCATCAACTACAGCTTATTATTCTGCGGCTTTTTTACTCCGTTATTGTTCATTAATACTCAATTCGTTCCACTGACGTGTTCTCATCATTTTCTCCGAATTTTATATAGGTAAACGAACAAATATCACTACAAATAATAGCTTCTGTTTGTTCATCATCCAAAAAATACATCTTATAGCCTATACCGCTTCCGCCAACATGGTCAGGTGCTCCGGCAATAGCATCAAACGAGCTTATAACATCTTCATACGAATCTATAATATTATCTTTATTCATTTTCTCTTTTATAATACTCTTTGCTTCTTCAATTTCCAAACGTTTTTGATCTTTGGGCAATTCCCCAAGAATCATAAGAATATCACGTTTCCAATAACCTATAGAACCTACTTTTTCACTTTTTCTTAACACAATTTCACCTATGGCGTCTTTTTGTTTCTTGGTACTTGCCTTTCTCATACTTTCCCGGTAAAATTCAAAATTTCCTGTTACTGCTTTTACATCATCTGTCCTTTTGGAAACAGCAAGGGCAGTAACAGCTGTAAATACAACAAACACCGATGTAAGTATTGTTAATACCAGTATCCTTTTCTTATTCATAGAACACACACTCCTTATAAATTGTGCGGGTAATCTAAAACAGAATCTTTCGTTATTACAAATTCGAGGTATTTATTACCTCCTACGCCATAATTGTATATGTCCTTTTTGGAATTGTCAACCACATATATATAGTTTTGTATTTATAAATCCATAGTTTTTTCGAGAAGCAGCCAACACATTAGTATTGCTTCTTTCGTACTTTTTAAGTTGCTATTGTCAAAAACCAAAAGATAATGCAACAAAAAATCAATCTTTTACGAACTTATAATATACACAATATAAAACAAACAGGGTGATATGGAAATGAAGATATTGCTGATTGAAGATGAAATACGCCTTTGTGAAGCACTCGGATATACTTTAAAGAAGAATAATTACATAGTCGATACGGCTTATGACGGATTAACAGGCCAGCAAATGGCTGAAACCGGGATGTACAATGTTATCATCCTTGACAGAATGTTACCCAAAAAGGAAGGACTCAAGGTTCTCATAGAATTAAGAAGCCAGGGAATTGCAACACCTGTTCTTATTCTGACTGCGAAAGATTCAATAAAAAACAGAATTGAAGGTCTTGACAGCGGAGCAGATGATTATATGACAAAACCTTTCTCAAAGAGTGAACTGCTTGCAAGAGTACGGGCTTTGGCAAGGAGGCAAACGGAAACAATAGTGAATGAAAAAATAAATATTGGAAACATGTGCTTTGATTCCATAAAGGGAGAAATAAGAACAAACGGTCATAATATAAAACTTACATCAAAAGAATCTCAAATTCTTGAATTACTCATAAAAAACAAAAACATAGTAATTTCAAAAGAACAGCTCTTTGAGAGAATTTGGGGATTTCAATCGGATGTAGAACTTAACAATATTGAAGTATATCTCTCATACCTTAGAAAAAAGCTTGCAAAATCCGATTGCGGAATAGTAATTGAAACCATAAGAGCAAGGGGTTATTGCCTCAAGGAGGTATTACAATATGTTCCGCAAACTTAAGCTCAAGTTTATCCTGACCAATGTTGTCACTTTAACCGTTGTACTTGTCATGATTTTTTCCGGAATGTACTTTTCAATGAGGGGTTTTCTTAAATTTCAAGCAGATATGATACTGCATACCATTGCAAAGGAAGAGGCTTTAAATCCAAATTTTGACCCTGCCCTGATTAGATTCTTTTTTACTAAGGTGAACGCTTCGGGAGAAATTATCGGGCATTTGTCCGGTATTACCATATCAACAGAAGATATGGGGGCACTAAAGGAAGAAGTCCTAAAAATGGGAGCAACTACCGGAAAAATTACACAGGGCAAGTACAAATTCAAATTCTTAAAGTTCCCCAAGGAATATGGGTTTATAATCGTATTTCTTGATTATAGTGTGGAGGAAATAATGTATAAACCGCTTATTACGGTAAGCACTTTCATTGCCCTATTATCCATAGCACTGGTTTTCGTTATAAGTCTTTTCCTCGCGAACAGATCTATTCGGCCTATTAAAACATCCTGGGAAAAACAAGCTGTTTTTATTGCAGATGCATCCCATGAACTGAGGACTCCCCTTGCCGTGGTAAATTCCAATTTGGAAATAGTTATGGATAACGAAGACAAGACCGTCGGCAGTCAGAAAAAATGGCTAAGCAACATCCAATGCGAACTGGAACGCATGAAGAAGCTGATTGACGATTTATTGTTTCTTGCAAGAGCAGATGCTGACGGCGAAATGCCTAAAGAGCATTTTGATTTAAGCGAGCTGCTTTATAAAATTTATGATACTTTTACGCCTCTTTTTCAAAAGAAGAATCTTGAATTACTATTGAATTCCCCACATAATATCATTGTCTACGGCAATGAATTTCGAATAAAGCAGCTCATAACAATATTATTGGATAACGCAATGAAATATACCGGCGAGGGAGGAAAAGTCGAATTAACACTGCAAACTGGTACCAATGCGGTTCAATTGTCTGTAAAAGATACCGGAGAGGGAATAGCTAAAGAACACCTCGGCAAAATTTTCGACAGGTTTTACAGAGTTGACAAATCCCGGTCAAGAAATTATGGAGGTGCGGGATTGGGCTTAGCTATAGCCCAGTGCATAGTAAATGAACATAGGGGAACCATTAACGTTATAAGTGAGGTGTCCAAAGGAACAGAGTTTAAAATATCCCTGCCTATTGAGAATAAAAAGTGAAATGATAGAATTTAAGGGAATATCAAAAATAGTGTGTATATTAATTTTGCTTTAGAAATGAGAATGTTAAAATCCCCCTTGAATCTTTTCTCATATTTGGCCATGTTTTTATACTCCTTTTTAAAAAAACTCCTGCAAATAACATATGCTACTTTGCAGGAGTCCTTTGCTTTAACGTCCAAATGTGAAAAAAAGCTCCAGGGGCATCGAGCCCCCATCGCTTTTTGGTCATTTCACTTCGTGAAATCCCACTTAATCTTAAACCAAGCCTACTACTTCTTTTTTAAAACTTCCTTGACCTTTTCAACAATATCCTTCGGAGTCAATCCATACATCGCCAATAGCTCTTCTGGCTTACCGGACTTACCGAACTTATCCATTATTCCGACCCTCTTCATCCGAACAGGATAATTTTCCGCTAAAACCTCAGCTACCGCACTGCCCAGTCCTCCGATGACACTGTGTTCTTCACAGGTAACAATCGCACCGGTTTCGACCGCTGCCTTTATAATAATGTCTTTATCAATCGGCTTTATTGTATGTATGTTAATCAAGCGGGCATTGATCCCTTCCTGCTTTAGAATGTCCACAGCCTCTAAAGCCTTCGACACCATAAAACCTGTGGCAATTATCGTAACATCATTGCCTTCTTTTAACGTAACTCCCTTGCCCAGCTCAAACTTATAGTTTTCGTCAAAAATCACCGGCACCGCAAGCCTTGTCAGTCTCAAATAAAAAGGTCCCGGGGTTTTGTATGCGGCAATGGTCGCAAGCCTTGCTTCAACAGCATCCGCTGGACTGACCACAGTCATCTGGGGTAAAACCCTCATTATAGCTATGTCTTCTATGGTCTGATGAGATGCTCCGTCTTCCCCCACAGTTATCCCGGAATGGGATGCTCCTATCTTTACATCCAACTGAGGATAACATATGGAATTTCTGACCTGTTCAAACGCCCTTCCCGATGCAAACATCGCAAAGGTGCTTGCAAAAACTATTTTCCCACAGGATGCAATCCCGGCAGCCGCCGACATCATATTGGCTTCTGCAATCCCCATGTTAAAGAACCTTTCAGGATATTTCCCTTTGAAAATAGCTGTCTTAGTAGACTTCGAGAGATCTGCGTCCATAACCACTATTCTTTCATCGCTGCCTATCTCAGCTAAAGTATTTCCATAAGCTTCTCTTGTCGGTATTTTCTTCTGCATGCTATTTCCCCTCCATTTCTGCCAGCAACTTATCCAATTCGGCTATAGCCTTGTCCCGCTGCTCCTTGTTTGGAGGTGATCCATGCCAATCTGCATTATTCTCCATAAAGGACACTCCCTTGCCCTTTATAGTATCCGCAACTATCATAACCGGCTTGTCCTCTATCTTTTTTGCCTTCTTTACCGCATTTATTATTTGTGCGTGGTCATGCCCGTCTATATTTATGACTTCCCAGCCAAAAGCCCTGAATTTATCTTCCACAGGCTCGGGAGACATGACCTCTGTAATATTGCCATCAATCTGCAAACGATTATGATCCAGAAAAGCTATAAGGTTATTGAGTTTGTAATGGGCAGCCGACATCAATGCTTCCCAAACCTGACCTTCCTGTATTTCACCATCGCCTAAAAGCACATATACCTTATAGTCTTTTTTATCCAGCTTGCCGGCAATAGCCATACCTACTGCGGCTGATATGCCTTGTCCTAAAGAACCGGTTGACATATCCACTCCCGGCACCAATCTCATACTAGGGTGTCCCTCAAGATAACTGTCTATATGCCTGAACCTAAGAAGCTCCTCCTTAGGAAAAAAGCCTTTCTCTGCCAAGACACCATAGAGTGCAGGAGAACAATGTCCTTTTGACAATACAAACCTGTCCCTATCTTCCCATTCGGGATTTTTAACATCTACTCTCATCTCGTCAAAATACAAAACGGTTATAATATCCGCACATGATAGTGACCCACCTGGATGACCCGATGCTGCATGGTAAACCTCTTCAATAATGTGCTTCCTAATAATTGTAGAATACCTTCTAAGCTCGTTTAGTCTCATCTCGTACATTCTTTACAACTCCTGAAATTTTTTGTTTATAGTTTAGTTTAGTATACCATAGTAAAACCATATAAGTCCATAGTTTTACACTCAATTTAACACAGATTGAAATTCATAGTCCCAAATATTTATTCACTCGTACGTTTTAAAGCCCTCTCCGAAAACCTCTCTTATATCACTCAACACAATAAACGCTTTTTCATCCTCTTCCTTTACAATTTTTTTAATCTGCGGAATTTGTCCCCTGTGTACAACACAAAAAAGCACCTCTTTATCCTTCTCTGTAAACATGCCTTTGCCTTTTAGCGATGTAACCCCACGGTCTAAATCCTTTAGAATCCTCGAAGCAATTTCCTTTGGGGATTCCGATATTATAAACAGGGCTTTGGCAAATTTTACGCCCTCTAAAAGGGCATCAATTACTTTTGAACTGATATACAGTGCAACAATCGAATACAATGCAAGCCGGAAACTGTGAAACGAAACTGCCGCCAAAAGTATTACCCCGATATCTATAAAGAGTAAAATCTGACCTATTGTAAAAGACGGAGCAAAATGGTTTACTATTCTCGCGGCAAGATCTGTTCCACCGGTTGTTGCCCTTGACCTGAATACCAGACCTAAGCCGATTCCCATCAAAAAACCACCGAATATCGAATACAAGAGTATATCTTGAGTATAGGGCTGCTCTTCAAATCCCATAAAGAACTCTTTCACAAATTCTTCGGTTAACGGTTGAGTGATATCTATCAGCACAGAAAGTAAAATTGTGGCATACAGTGTTCTTAAAATAAACTGTTTTCCTATAAATCTAATTCCTAAAATAAACAAAGGTATATTTAAAATAAGCATCAAAGCCCCTACCGGAAGTTTTCCACCCGTCAAGTAATAAATAACCGTGGCTATTCCGCTGACTCCGCCAGCTGCTACCCTGTATGGAACTAAAAAAGCATTAATTGACATTGCGGTCATCATTGAACCAAAAGTAATAACAACATAATCCTTCCAGTCTTTATAGTAATTATTTAAAATATTCATATATTACCTCAACCTGTTATTCTCTTTCTATAGGAGCTGCTTAAGTATCGAGCTTCTATATACTTTGTAATTTTACTTTGACAAAAATGATTTTGCAATAATATCAGAAGAAGTTTTTTGTAAAATGTTTTTTCAAAACACATACTATAGTTTATATTTACTTATAGTTTATATTGCCCATAAAAAAGCAAGTTAATGTTTTAAAAAAAGCTCTTGACGCAAATTATAATATAAACAACGGGTATATATTTTCTTCACATTTATTTAATGCACCCAAAGCTATACATACTTTTATTTAACCCGTATATTATGCTATAATGTGATGGATACATTATAGGGCATTCCATTATATATGGTTTGCGTTCTATAAATAGCATTTGAATTATTAAAGGACTTATTTAAGGAGAGTATTCATGAAGGTTCTTCATTTAATTGGCGGTGGGGATGTTGGTGGAGCAAAAAGCCACGTTCTTTCCCTTGTAAAGGAGCTGGACAAACACATAGATGTAAAGCTCATTAGCTTCAGGACCGGAGCCTTTGCCGACGATGCAAGAAAAATGGGCATTAATGTTGAAATCGTAAAAACAGGAACCATTATATCGGATGTCCGCAAAGTCTTGAGCATCATAAAAAATGAAGGGTATGAGCTTATTCATTCCCATGGTGCGAAAGCCAATATGATTACCTTTTTTGCAAAAAGGTTTACCTCTCTTCCTGTCGTTACAACGGTTCACAGTGATTATAGACTTGATTACCTTCAGAACATTTTGAAAATGTTCTCCTTTGGGCTTATAAACACCGTTGCCTTGAGGTTTCTTGACTTTTATATAGGTGTTTCGAAAAATTTTAAAGAAATGCTTATAAAAAGAAGATTCAGTCCTCAGAAAATATTCACAGTTTATAATGGCATCAATTTCCATCAGGAAATATCCCCTCTTCCTAAAGAAGAATTCTTAAAAAAATATAATTTGAACTTCGGTAAAGATGATGTAATTATCGGTATATTGGCAAGGCTTGATCCTGTAAAGGGATTGGACACATTTTTAAAAGCTGCACAGGTGGTTTGTCAAAAAAATTCTTCTGTAAGGTTTTTAATTGGAGGAGACGGTCCGGAGAGAAAATCCCTCGAAAAAAAGGCACTGTCCTTAGGGCTTAAGGACAATGTTTTCTTCCTTGGTTTTGTCGACAGCCCCTTTGACTTGATAAACTGCTTGGATATAAACACCCTTACATCATTGAGTGAAAGCTTCCCCTATGCCATACTGGAGGGTTCCCTTTTTAAAAAGGCTACCGTTAGCAGCAACGTTGGGGGAATTTCCGACCTGATTGAAAACGGAAAAAACGGCTTTCTCTTTGAGCCGGGAAATTATATGTCCCTAGCTAATTTGCTTTTTACCCTTGTAAAGGATTCTTCCTTGAGAAGAGAAATGGGAGAAAAAATATATGAAAAGGCCAGCACTTATTTTTCTTTGGACAACATGTGTAAAACCCAGCTTGGGATATATGAAACCATACTGGAAAGAAGTGCACAAAAAAGCAAGTACCGATACGACGCCATTATTTCGGGATATTATGGCTTTAAAAATATCGGAGATGATGCCATGCTCATGGCAATAATAGACAACCTTAAAATGTACAGGAAGGATATGAGAATTCTGGTTTTATCCAAAAATCCATTAGAAACCAGTTTGATATACAATGTTGATTCGATAAACAGATTCAACCTCTTAAAAATATTATCCATGATGAAAAAATCAAAGCTGTTTATAAATGGCGGCGGAAGCCTTATACAGGATAATACCAGCACCCGTTCATTGATATATTATCTTGCAATGATATGGCTTGCAAAAAAGCAGGGCATGAAAGTTATGATCTATGCCAACGGTATTGGTCCTTTAAATAGAGAAAGAAATCGCAAACTTACCGGAAAAATCGTCGACCGGGTGGACGTAATCACCTTAAGAGAAAACCTTTCTTACAACGAATTGAAAAACCTTAAAATAAACAAACCGGAAATTATGGTAACGGCAGACCCCGCCCTCACCATAAATCCTGAAAGTGTTGAACATATAAACCAGCTGTTTTTGAACGAGGAGATTGATCCGCATCAACAGTTTATAGGCATTTCCGTAAGAAAATGGGTTAATCATGAGAAATATGAAGGGGTAATAGCCGAAACCGCCGATTATATAGTTGACAAATACGGCATAACACCCTTGTTTATAGCCATGCATTACCCCGAGGATCTTGCGATAATCGACAATATAATATCAAAAATGAAAAACAAGAGCTGTGTAATAAGGAAAAAACCCTCAGTTTCTGAAATGCTTGGAATAATCGCAAAGACCCAGATGCTCATTGGAATGCGGCTTCACGCCCTTATTTTCGCTGCCAGCCTTGGAATTCCTATAGTAGGAATGGTTTATGAACCCAAGGTGGAAGGTTTCATGCAATATGTCGGTCAGGTATCTGCCGGAAATATAAACTCCCTTGAGACAGAATCTTTAAAAAAGATAATTGATGAGGTATGGAACAATAGAGACTCCATAAAAGAAAACCTTGATAAAAACATTGCCTTTCTCAAAGACAAGGCTTTTGAAAATGCCCGAATTGCAATGGATTTGATTGATGGGACAACCCATTGAAAAACCTATGATTTGGATAACTTTGGGCTATGAAAAGACTTTAAAATGTAAACATTAAAGGAGAAGTTTTTATGCGTAATGCAATAGATATTCTTGGCATACCTGTGGACAATGTTTCCATGGACGAAGCTTTAAGTAAAGTAGAAAGTTTTCTTGAAGAGAACCGGGTTCACACAGTATACACTCCAAACTCGGAGATAATGATGGCCGCTTGGAGAGATCCACACCTCAAGAAACTATTGTGTGAAGCAGACCTTCTGGTACCGGACGGTGCTGGGGTGGTACTGGCCTCCAAAATTCTAGGTTCCCCATTAAAAGAACGGGTTGCAGGCTTTGACCTTACAAACAGGCTTTTTGCCTTTGCAAAAGAAAAAGAAACGGCCTTTTTCTTTTGCGGTGGCAAACCCGGTGTTGCAGAAGAAGCCGTCAAAAATCTTTTAAGCCGCAATATAAACATTCAAGTGAGGGGAGTAAGAAACGGTTATTTCAATGAAGATGAAGAAGATGAAATAATAAACGATATAAACAGCTCCGGTGCCGATGTTCTGCTTGTTGCCCTCGGTGCACCCAGACAGGAGAAATGGATACATAAGAACAGGGATAAGCTGAAAGTAAAAATATGTATCGGCGTGGGAGGTACTTTTGACGTACTGGCAGGCCGGTCTACCCGTGCCCCCAAATTCTTTCAAAAAAACGGTCTCGAGTGGTTATACAGGCTCTACAAAGAACCCTGGCGTTTTATCAGAATGATGGATTTGCCCCGCTTTATACTCCTGGCCATGGCTGTAAGAATTGGATTGAAGAAAGTCTGAGGAAAGTGAAGAAAAGTATTCTTCGTATTTACAGGCTCTTTGCTTGCGAAACTTTAGTTTCTGGAATACTTTTCTTCACCTTACACCTTAAACATGTCAATGGAACTCTCAAGATTCTTAGAAAGCTTTCTCAAGTCGTCGGACAGTAAAACCAGATGCTTAATCAGCTCAACCAACTCATTAAATCCGACAGTTATTTCATTTATGCTCTCGACGTTTTTCCTTGAGCTTTCATTCATGTTCTTTAACGATTCGATAATACCAACTCTAGCTTCCTCAATAGACATTATTGAAGCATTTATACTTCTCACTTGGTTATAGACATTGTCCATAAAATCAACAATATTGTCAAACTTCTCTATTGTGTCATGAACAGCTAAATCATGCTCGGATATAACATCACCGGATATTTTTACAACTTCTCCAGTTTCCTCTATTGTATCGGTGATAAGCTTGAGTTTTCGATCAATAAAGGAAGCAGACTCTCGGGATTGATCGGCAAGTTTTTTTATAGAATGGGCAACAACAGCAAAGCCTTTTCCTGCTTCCCCTGCTCTAGCCGCTTCTATGGTAGCATTCAAAGCAAGGAGATTTGTCTGTTTTGCAAATCCCTTAATTGCTTCGGTTATTTTGGATATCTCACTCGACTCAGTTCTTAATACATTTATAAGCTCAGAAAACTCTTTAATAGTAACTTTAACCTGTTGTGCATTCTGCTGAAGAGTGTTCACCGTATCTTTACCTTTTTCACCAAGTTCTTTAGCTCCGAATATTATTTCATCAACACTGCCAAAATCCTTAGTTATAATCTGAATCTTATCAGAAAGACTCAGTGCAATTTTTTCATTATTGTCAATTTCCGTCTTTTGCGTTCCAATCTCCTGGTTTACTTCCGTCAAAAGATTCAGGAATTCCTGTATGGAGGCATAGCTCTGTTCTGAAGTACTTGAAACTGTCTGGGATGATTCAATAGCTACATTCGAAGCCCCCTTGATACTTCCAATGAGCGTTCTCAGATTAAACACCATGTCTCTGAAGTTAACACCAAGAGTACCTATCTCATCTTTCCGTTTAAGATTATACTCTATATCCAGATTACCCTTTTGAATCGTTCCCATGAATCTTGACAATACTCTGACCCCTGATGATATGTCATAAGTGATTATAATAGCTATAATCGCTGCAAAAATAAAGCACAGAATACCGATTGCAATTATCCATGCAACAGCATTACTAACCTGAGATGTAATCTCGCTTACAGGGGTTAATGAGATCATTGTCCAGCCTAGCGGGGTTCCCTTTATTTCTCTTATTGTATAATAGGTAACCAGCATTTCTTCTCCGTTTATAACTTCCTTAAAAGGCTCTCCCTTTACATCTTCACTCTTTTTCTCTTGAGAATTAATGTCTTCATATATTTTTTCTATGATAGAATCGGAAATATACCGATCCCTTTGTTTAAAGCCTTCATCACCTATTTCGTCATCAGTCATTCTATATAATACTTCTTCAAGTTCTTTGTCACTTTTAGCAAATTCGTACCTCCCCAAAACCTCTGCCTTTGTCTGCCCCTGATCATTAATCTTGTTTATCTCATTTACACGAAAAGCATTTTCATCGGAATTTTGACGGTTGTATATCATATTCCAATTACTTCCTACTATATAGATATCTCCATTATAGGGCAGCTTCGTTTCTGTCAGAACATTTCCAACAGTAGCTTCATTTACATTAATCTGTAAATAGCCAACAGGTTTAAGGCTTGTTGGTGTATGAATTGCTTTAAACAAACAGAAAAGATGTTTCGAACTATACGTGTCCTGACTGGTGATATCCGTAAAATGCGAGTCAACCCAATAGGAATACTGTCCGCTTTTTTCAAATTCTTTATAAGCAATAGTATCAAAGTAATAGTCCTTTCCTAGGGCATTTGAATTCCCTTCACCCTGTACCGTAACATCGCCCTTCAAGCTAGATGCTATTATAAACATAACCTTGTCCGACTTTGTACCTTTTAATGTTCTAATTCGGGGCAGAATAAAACTTGAAGCTCTTGCCACTACGCCGGGATCTTCCGTTTGATTCATTTGCTTAACATTATCAGCGATTTCAACATCCGTTGACATAAGCATGGCAAATCCATCTACATCCTCCAGCAATACCTTTATACTTTTGGCAGACTGCTCAACAATTGTCTGCGTGCTAAATATCGCTTCTTCTTCCATGCTCTTCATAACACTCCTCATCGAAGCAAAAAACGCAGAGGTCAGTGTTACAATAATTATAAGTGCAAAAGAAACGGTTATTTTAACCCCAATCTTTATGTCTCCAAGCCTTAAAAAACTCACAATCCTGCCTAATGTGGAGTTTCTAACCTTTTTTATGCCTTTTGCATGACCGACTCCTGCATCGCCCATGCCCTTCTTTTTTCTCAAAGCAGCTGAGGCTCTGTTTCTTATTGAATTAATCACAATTCGGAATTTACTGCGAAGATTCTTAAGCTTATTAACAAAACCTGACTTCATACCTTCACCTCTTCAAATTCCAGCCATAAGACCAGTAACATAACAAACATAAACTGCTGAATACAACCGAAGGTGATTTACCAAAGTCTTTCAAAAAATACGTCTTAAGGAATTGCTTTTTTAAATTTTAAGATTCTAACTGAACAAATTCTCTAAAAAATTTAGATGCATATAAAAGCGTTGCTTCTTTAATTTCATTGCAAAATCTAAACTACTGAATTTATATTACAAAACCAAATATTGATAGCATTTGAACGAAACCAGATATTGAAATGCAAAAAAGCACAAAATACAAATAAAGACAACAATAATTTTTGTCTCTAAATATATTATTCTCTATAAAAGCGAAATTTCCTTCTCTAAATAAATATAATAAGAAAAGCAGAAGAGGAATACTGCACTACTCGATGGTATAGGGTCCTTTTACAAGCACCCAAGCTTTCTCGCTTATAACTTTAATACCCCTGCCGTCGTCCCTTGATATCAACAGCAGGTGATTTAAAGGAACTTCTTGATCCGTATTGACATCCGCCCCGGAACCCGATGTAATGTCCGAAAGCCCTCCGCCTTCTCCACCTATTGCCAGAGCTTTACCGCCTCTTAAAATAATCTCTGCACTTTCACCGGCAATAAGAATCTGATCTTTAGTAAGCTCCAATGGCACAAACTTCCCATAGCTTTCAATTTCTTCAAGCCGTTCTTGAGCTTCCTCATATTTCTTTGTCATCTCATCAAGACTGGACTTAAGACTGTTTATCTTATCATCCACATAGTCTAGAGAAGCCAGAATAATTTCATCCTCAGCCTCCGGCTCTGCCGTAGCAGCATTAACAATCTGAACAATATGTACAAAAGCAATGCCTAAAACAATAGTCAACGCAAGTATTCCTGATTTTTTATATAACCTTGACCTCTTCATCTTTTGTATCCCTCCATAAATTACATTTCTATCAAACCAAAGCTCACCGTCAAAGCTTCGTTAACCTTCTCCATCAACTCATCATCTAAATGTCCTATTTTTTCCCTCAACCTTTTTTTATCTATGGTCCGTATTTGCTCTAAAAGCACCACTGAATCCTTTGGAAGCCCATAATCCTTTGCACTAAGTTCAATATGGGTAGGCAGTTTTGCTTTGTTTATTTGCGAAGTTATAGCTGATGCTATGACCGTCGGACTGTATTTATTTCCTATATCATTCTGTACAATCAGTACAGGTCTGACTCCTCCCTGTTCAGAACCAATAACCGGGCTTAAATCGGCATAAAATATATCTCCACGTTTAATTACCACTATTTTTCCAACTCCCTGAGTCCTTCCTCATATTTTTGCTGCTGATCATTATCCGCTTCAAAACAAATTTCTGCAAGCTTGGCATTTATTTCAGCCATTTGCTGGTAACCTTTTTTCAATTTATCCCTCATTTCAATTCTTCGTTTCTCTCGTATATAGAGCTTCATTGCTTCCCTTACAAACTCACTTCTGTTAATCTTTTCCATCTCCACAATGGAATCAACCTCTTTTAACAAATTATCAGGAAGACTTATTAATATTTTTTTTAATTGTGCCAAAGTAAAACCCCCACTTCTTTTTTTGGGTTAAGACATAAAGAATTAATAAAGGCTAAATCGATAACCACTAAGATTGCAATTCTATCTTATATATATAATTATAAGGTCCAATATATGCATAGGTCAAATTAAATTTAAATTACCCCCTTAAAGTAATATATGTAAATTTCGCCTGCACTCGATAAAATATTAAAACTTCTTTATTTCCAGTATAGTGTTTCTCAAATTTCCATTCAAACAAAAGCTCCGGGGGCATCGATCCCCCATCGCTTTTTGGTCATTCCACTTCGTGAAATCCCACTAATAAAAATCCTCCGAACCCGTTAAACCATCAGGATTCTCGGATTTTATTATGCGTAAGTAATTTGAAAATACACTACTAGTATAGTTTTTTATTATTTGCCAAAAGTTATACATTAATTTTAGTTTATTATCATATTAAGTAGTTCAACACATTATATACTTTTCCCTCTTTTAAATATACCCTAGGAATTCTTTTACCGATAATACACACAAACTCATAGTTTATTGTGCCGATACTTTCTGCCAGTTCTTCAACCTTTATTTCTTTATCCTTCTGTCTTCCAAACAGTACCACTTCATCACCAACGCTTACACTTTCCTTAAGACCAGTTATATCCACCATACATTGATCCATGCATACCTTCCCAACAATTGGAGCGTATTCACCATTAATGAGCACCTTCCCTTTACTCGTCAATAGTCTTGTGTATCCATCGGCATATCCTATTGGTATGGTTGCAATCTTGCTGTTGCACGAAGTTTTGAATACCCGTCCATAACTTATACATGTATTCGGCTCCACGTCCTTCACGAGTATAACATTAGCCTTCAATGTCATTGCGGGTCTTAAATCAAGCTTTGCTTTATTCACCTCATGGGAAGGATATAGCCCGTATAATACTATCCCCGGTCTCACCATATTAAGGTGCATTTCAGGAAACTCAATCACACCGGCACTGTTGCATACATGCTTAACAGGAATATAAACCCCTATCCTGTTTAACTCATTTATTATGCTCATAAACCTTTCAAACTGCATATAGGTATAGCTTTTGTCTTCCTCATCCGCTGATGCAAAATGCGTAAACAGACCTTCGATAATAATGCCTGGAAGCTTGCTTATCTGAACTACATCTTTTACGGCACTGTATCCCGGCATAAACCCCACTCTTGTCATGCCTGTGTCGATTTTTATGTGAATCTTTACACTCCGGTTATGCTTTACAGCCGCCCTCGACAGAGCCTCTGCCAAATCGTGGCTGAAAACCGTTTGCGTCACGTTATTTAAAATAATTTCCTCCGCCCGCCCAGGGTCAGTATAACTTAGTATCAGTATCGGAACCTCAATACCGTTTTGGCGTAACTGAATAGCTTCATCAAGCATAGAAACCGCCAAGCGGCTTACTCCATTTTCCAAAAGTGTCCTTGCAACCTCCATAACACCGTGTCCATAGGCATCAGCCTTGACCACTCCCATTATTTCGGTCTTTTTATCTGTAATCCTTCTTATTTCCCTTACATTATGGGCAATATTATCCAGATTAACCTCGGCCCATGCCCTATTTAGCTTGTATTCCATGTTAACTCCCTCTTTTGTGAACATAAAATTATTAATTTTCTTTGATA
>JAAYTO010000017.1 GCA_012523755.1 Clostridium sp.
TTAATGCATAACCAGCCAAACTTTCCAGAAAGAAGTTCACTAAATTAAAAGTATGAGGATTTCACATTGACCTTCAAAGCAAGTAAACCAATAAAATAACAGGATGAAGAGATCATTGCCAACTTTTACTTGACACAAACGTGCAAATAAATAATATGGCTATTTACATACTGATATGTTATAATAAAATTGTGGCAATTCTTAAAAAACACATGACTTACTTTTTTTGCATTAAAAAATTAGTGTATCTTGTTCTTTGAAAACCTGTTGCAGAAAACTTCTAACTGAAGACTGCATGCAGGATAGTTTATGCATGGTCAATATCGGTTTTGTATCCCGGTTAATCCTGAGTATTTTATTTTTGCCTGAGTAATATACATGGAAATATGAAACTTACTTCAACATAGGAAGCACGGTAAAAATTTATAGCCTGATTATATGTTAGTTGAAAGTTCACATGGGATATATATATCTTAGGGATATTTTAATCAACTTTTTATAGATAAAGTAATAGAATGTTTATGTTATAGGTGGAGGCCGGGAATGTAAGCAAAAATCAAAGGACATTCAAAAAAGGGGGAATGAGCATGGAAAAGCAAGATTTATCAAGTATTATACGCAGGGATAGAGAGGAACATAAGAGTAAGAAATTCGAGGGTACTTTCCTTGAATACCTTAATATTGTTAAAGAAGATCCTGAGATACCGATGCTTGCTCATCAAAGAATGTATAAGCTCATCACGGAACCGGGCGTTAGAGTAATTGAAACAGATGAGAATCCTAGGCTTAGAAGGATATATGGAAATGATATAATAAAAAAATACAAGTTTTTCGACGAGGAATTTTTTGGAATTGACAAAACAATAATGAAAATAGTCAGGTATTTTCATTCGGCTGCCATGGCAGGAGAAGAAGCAAGACAAGTGCTCTATCTGGTGGGGCCGGTTGGTGCCGGTAAGTCATCATTAATGGAAGCCTTGAAACGTGCCCTTGAGATGAGTCCGCCCATATATGCACTAAAGGGATGCCCTATGAGAGAAGAACCTTTGCACCTCGTTCCAAAACACTTAAGAAAAGAATTTGAGGATGTGCTAAATGTTAGGATAGAGGGAGACTTGTGTCCCGTATGCCGTTATAGACTGAAAAATGAGTTTAGTGGCGAATATGAAAAGTTTCCGGTAATGAGCGTTGACTTTTCCATAAGGTCACGAAAGGGTATCGGTGTTGTTCCACCGGTAGATCCGAATAATCAGGATACTTCGGTTCTTATTGGAAGTGTTGATATTTCCAAAATAGACTTATACCCCGAAGATGACCCAAGGGTATTGTCCTTAAATGGTGCATTCAATGTAGGAAACCGTGGTATTGTGGAATTTATTGAGGTATTTAAAAACGAGACGGAATATTTGCATACGATGATTACCGCAACTCAGGAAAAGTCAATTCCATCTCCCGGTAAAGGTTCAATGATTTATTTCGATGGAATTATTCTTGCACACTCCAATGAAGCAGAGTGGAACAAGTTTAAATCTGACCATACCAATGAAGCTATACTTGATAGAATCGTAAAGATAGAGGTTCCCTATTGTCTTGAGCTTAATGAGGAGATTAAGATATATGAAAAGATATTAAAGAAGAGCAAGTTCAATGCCCATATAGCACCCCATACCATCGAAATTGCTTCCATGTTTGCTATATTGACAAGACTTGCACCCTTAAACAAGGTTGACCCTATCACCAAGCTTAAAATTTACAACGGTGAAGAAGTGATTGAAAAGGGAATGACAAGGAAAATTGATATTTTTGAACTGAGGGAAGAGGCACCAAGAGAGGGAATGACTGGCATTTCCACCAGGTTTATAATGAAGGCCTTAGACACAGCATTGTCGGAATCGGTTCATAACTGTATCAATCCCATTTCGGTTTTAGAAACACTGGTTAAGGCAGTAAAAGAACTGGCCATCGGTGAGGAAGAAAGGGAAAGGTACTTGAGGTTTATTCAGGACACTGTGAGAAAAGAGTACAATAAGATACTGGAAAAAGAAATTACAAAGGCTTTCATCCATAGCTACAGGGAGCAAGCTGAAAGTCTTTTCAACAATTACCTTGACCATGCAGAGGCCTTTGTAAATAAAACAAAAATCAAGGATCGTAATACAGGAGAAGAGCTTGAGGCCGATGAAAAGTTTTTAAGATCCATTGAGGAGCAAATAGGGATTACCGATACTGCCGCGGTAGGATTTCGGGCGGATGTTACGGCATATATGTTTTATGTTTTAAGAAATGGCGGAAAGTTGGACTTTACAAGCTACGAGCCTTTAAAGGAGGCTATTGAGAAGAAGCTTATGGCATCGGTCAAGGATCTTAGCAGGGTTATTACACAGGCCAAGGTCAGAGACAAGGAACAAAGTGAAAAATACGACAGCATGGTAGAAGAGATGAAGAGAAACGGTTACTGCGATAACTGCTGCAATGTTATTTTGAAATATGCTGCAAATAATTTATGGAAGGATTAACCCCTCTTCACGGCATATAGTGAACTTGTTCAGTTAAATTCGAATATTGAGGCTTTATTGGCAGGCTATTCGCCAATTAAGTCTAGAAGATGACCTTCATTGTAAAGAAGGTGAAGTCATGGGACTTAGACATACCAGGGGGTGATTAATATTGGCTATATTTAGAGAGTATGTCAACAGTGGCAAGGATCGTGCAGCAGAGGACAGAAGACGGCATAAGGAGCTGGTGGAAGAATCCATTAAAAAAAATATAGGCAGCATTATTGCAGAGGAAAGTATTATCGGGCAGAGTAAAGATAAAAAGATTAAAATACCCATAAGGGGTATTAAGGAATACCGGTTTATATACGGCAATAATTCCCCTTCAGCCGGTTCTGGTGACGGAAGTGAAAAGCGAGGAGACAGAATAGGCAGCGAAAAAGTAGGGAAAAAGGGAGATGGACGAGCAGGAAATCAGGAAGGTGAAGACATTTATGAAACAGAGATTACGATTGAGGAACTGATCAAGTATCTGTTTGAAGATTTGAACCTTCCGGACATTGATAGAAAAAAGCTGGCGGAGTTGGAATCAATAAAAAGTTATAAAAATCTTGGCTACCAGCGCAAGGGTATACCCCCTAGGCTTGCTAAAAAAAGATCTGTTATTGAAAAGATTAAGAGAAAACAGGCGTACTTGCGTAATCACAGAATCACAGACGATAGTGAGGTATTGGAGAAAAATCAGGAATTTGCTGTTGAAGAGGATATTGAGAAAAAGCGGTTTCCTTTTATGGAGGATGATTTACGCTACAGAAGAGTGAGAGAAGACTATAAAAAGGATTTTAATGCAGTGGTAATTTGCATCATGGATGTTTCCGGTTCTATGGATCAGACAAAAAAATACTTGGCCAGAAGCTTTTACTTTTTGCTGTATCAGTTCATAAGACTCAAATATGCCAGTGTTGATGTTGTTTTTGTTGCACATACCACAACTGCGAAGGAAGTGAACGAAAACGAATTTTTCCATAAAGGGGAATCGGGAGGAACCTATATCAGCAGCGGGTATGAAAAGGCTTTGGAAATAATCGAACAGAGATATAATCCTGCCAGTTGGAATATATATGCTTTTCATTGCAGTGACGGAGATAACTGGTCGGAGGACAACAAAAAGGCACTTGAGCTGGCAGAAAAGCTTTGTGATGTTTGCAATCTATTTGGATATGGAGAGATTACACCGGGCTATTATACTTCAAGCAGCACTATTATGGCTGAATATAAGAAAAATATCAAAAGAAAGAATTTTTCTATTATAACAATGAGCAAAAAGGATGATGTGCTGCCGGGATTGAAAAAGCTCCTTGAAGAAGAATAATTAACTGACCTCGGAGGTGAATATATGACGGAATACAGTATGAAGGAATTGTTGGAATGGAATGAGAAAATAGAGGAAATAGCATGTTCTGAGGGGCTTGACTATTATGAACAGGAGTTTGAGATATGCAGCTATGAGGATATGATTGGCTATGAAACCTATGTAGGCATGCCGTCCCACTATCCTCACTGGAGCTATGGAAAACATTATGAAAGAACGAAAACTCTTCATAGATATAATTTGACAGGTTTGCCCTATGAGATGGTTATTAATTCCGACCCGTGTATAGCCTATCTTATGAAGGACAATACGCTGCTTCTTCAGATACTGACCATTGCCCATGTATATGGACATAACGACTTTTTTAAGAATAACAGGCTTTTTAAGTTGGGGACAAGGGCAAAAGACACGGTGGAAATGTTTAAGAACCATGCAAACAGGATAAGGGAATATGTCCAAGACCCCGGAATAGGATATGCAAAGGTTGAGAAGATACTGAATGCTGCCCATGCGATAAAATTTCAGATTTCACGTAATATTGGAGTGAAGAGACTGACAGAAAAGGAAAAGCGGGAGGCTCTTCTGGAAAGATACAGGAAGCCAAAAAGCGAGTATCCTTTACTGGAGCCGAAAGCAAAGGAGGAGGAACCTCCGCCGGACTTTAAGAAAATTCCTATTGAACCGGAAGAGGATGTTCTTATGTTTATTATGGAATACTCAAAGCTTTCGGATTGGGAGAAGGATATTATAAATATAGTAAGAGAGGAAACCTTGTATTTTCTTCCTCAGATTGAAACTAAAATAATGAATGAGGGATGGGCAAGTTTCTGGCATTATACCATATTAAACAAGCTGGAACTGGATCAAGGGCTTCATATAGAGTTTTTAAAAAGGCATAACCAGGTTTTAAGACCTTATAAGGGACAGATTAATCCTTACTATGTGGGATTTAAAATTTTTCAAGACTTAAAAAATAAACATACCGATGACCCAAATAAAATATTTGAGGTCAGGGAAATTGAAAGGGATCAGTCGTTTATAAGGAAGCATCTCACAAGGGAGCTTTGTGAGGAAATGAATCTTTTTGAGTATATGAAGCTTGGAAACAACTATATTATAACAGAAGTATCCGATGAAGAGGGCTGGAAAAAAGTCAGGGACACAATAGCAAATAGTGTTGGGCTTTCCGGTATACCTGTAGTTAATGTGTTGGAATGGGTGAGAAAGGATAATACTCTTATTTTAGAGCATAGGTATGATGGCAGGGAGATTGAGTTGGCTTATGCCTATGAGACGTTAAAGCATATTGTGGATCTTTGGGATGGAAAGGTCATACTTGCCACTAAATTAGAAAATAAAAGAAAGCTAATTATATGTGATGAGCAAAAGAAGATTGCTTTGATGGACGGTTAGTTAAAAGGGGTCATGTGTCGGATTTGATGCTTGGTCCCTTCTTGCAATCCTATCAAGTATACATAATGCGGCAGTAAAATATCATTATGGACAATTATTTGCACTGGGTATATAATGTATATAATATTAATTGAAAATATTGTTGGGAAACATAATTTGATATACAAGGGGCAGATTCATATTGAATAATTTCAAAGGTCTGAGAAGTTATCCTTTTTATTTTATTGCTTTTTATTTATTTCTGTATATGGGTTTTGCTGTTTTTAGCGTATTCATGCCTGTTTACCTCGACGAACTCGGTTATGACAATTCGGATATTGGAACATTGCTTTCATTAGGCTCGTTTGTAGGATTGTTTGCACAACCGTTATGGGGTATTATTAGCGACAGGTCAAAAACAAAAAACAATGTACTAAAAGTACTGGCGTTATTAAGTAGCTTGGGGATATTGCTTTTTGGTGTTTCGGGCAATTATTTTTATATTTTTTCTATAATGATAGTTTTTTCTTTTTTTCAATCCCCCATTGTTCCGATAAGTGATTCCATTACTTTGGAGTATATATCATCAAAAGGATGGAAGTTTGGTCCTATCCGTCTTGCAGGAACTATAGGATATGCTGTTATGCCGGTTCTGGCAGGTGCAATGATAAAGAACAATACCAATATCATGTTTTTTTTGTGTTTTGTAATAGGGTTTATGATGTTTTTATCAGTCTTTATGATGCCGAAGGTAAAGGGACATCAATCGTCAGGAAGAAAGACATCTATTTTTGAGCTTTTAAAGAACCGGGAACTAATGCTGCTTTTAGGTTTTACTGTTGTTGTTCAGATTACAATAGGTTATTATAATTCGTTTTTTTCAATATATTACAAGGAAATGGGAGCAGATAACAGTATCCTTGGGTGGGCAACATTTATTGCATGCATGAGTGAAGTTGTTTTTTTATTAATAGGAGATAGGGTAATAAAAAGGTTTGGAATTAAGCTAACCATGATTTGTGCAGCCTTTATTGCTGTGTTCAGATGGGCACTTATGGGGGTTGTTAACAATATCTATTTAATACTGATACTTCAATTGCTTCACGGATTCACATTTATTGTAATTTTCTATTCTATGGCAATGTATATAAATGAAAAGGTACAGGATGAACTAAAGGCTTCTGGACAGGCACTCAATTCCGCCGTTGGAATGGGGTTTACGAGGATTATCGGGAGTGTTGCGGGAGGAGTGCTCAGTGATTATATTGGAATCAGGCAGGTATTTACACTGAGTTCAATTGCCGTTCTTGTTTCAATAATTGTTTTTGTGCCTATTTTTATGGCGATTTCAAGAAAGTCCGGTATTAAAAATACATAGGGTTATTTTAATCTTTACGTTCTATTTAATGCACCCGAAGATGTAGTTTATCTTGTTTCTTGTAGGTAAGATGTGTTAATATAATAAATGTTATGATAATTAATTACAAAAATTGATAGAATAATGTTTAGATATATTGTGCATTGTAATATAAATTTATCAGCGGGAGGTAAGATATGGATAATATCTACGAGAAAGTGAAAGAGACAGCTGAGTTTATTAAGGATAGTATTAAGGATATTCCCCAAATGGCAATTATACTTGGATCGGGTCTTGGCCCCCTAGCGGATGAGATTGAGAGCAAGATTGAGATTGATTACAAGGATATACCTAATTTTCCTTTGACCACTGTTGAAGGACATGCCGGTAAATTTGTGTACGGTCTTCTGGGGAACAAGAGGGTGCTTGCCATGAAGGGACGCTTTCACCACTACGAGGGATATGATGTTTCACAGATTGTGTTTCCCATAAGGACATTTAAAGTGCTGGGAATTAACAATCTTATTGTTACCAATGCATCCGGCGGAATAAATAAAGCTTTTAAGCCGGGGGATCTGATGGTTATAAAAGATCACATCAGTTTCTTTGCACCTTCTCCTTTAAGAGGCAGGAATATAAATGAGTTTGGGCTGAGATTCCCGGATATGAGCAGGGCATACAGTCCGGAACTTGTTGAATTGTGTAAAAAGTCTGCATCAAAGGTTGGAGTGGATGTTAAGGAGGGGGTATATGCTTTTGCCCAAGGCCCCATGTATGAGACCCCTGCGGAGATAAGAGCACTTGGTTTTTTAGGTGCGGATGCTGTTGGTATGTCCACCGTACCCGAAGTTATTACTGCAAGGCATGCAAATATTAATGTATTGGGCATTTCATGTATAACCAATATGGCTGCAGGAATACTTGACCAGCCCTTAAGCCATGAAGAGGTTATGAGAACGGCCAAAGAGGCAGAAAATAATTTTACTCGTTTAGTAAAACAGGTGATATCTGATTGGGAGGTATAAGTGATGAAGAGTGTAATTCGTGATATAGGTCTTGCCAAGGCAGGAAAGCAGAAAATCAATTGGGTAAGAAAAAATATGCCGCTTTTAAGAAGCCTTGAAGAAGAGTTTTCAAAAACAAAGCCCTTTGAAGGTGTAAGGATGACGGTATCGGTTCATCTTGAGGCAAAAACTGCATATTTGGCAAAGCTCCTTGCTATTGGGGGTGGGGAGGTCTCTGTAACAGGAAGTAATCCATTATCCACTCAGGATGATGTTGCTGCTGCCCTTGCACAAGACGGACTTAATGTTTATGCTTGGTATGGTGCCACAGATGAGGAATATAAGGAGCATCTGAATCTTGCTTTAGGTTATAAACCCAATATTATTATTGATGACGGAGGAGACCTTATTAATCTTTTGCATACTTCAAGGTCGGAACTTTTACCCCATGTGATGGGAGGATGCGAAGAGACAACAACTGGGGTTATAAGGCTAAAGGCGATGGAAAGAGAGGGTGTTTTAAAGTTTCCTATGGTTGCGGTAAATAATGCTTACTGCAAGTATTTATTCGACAACAGATACGGTACTGGTCAGTCGGTATGGGATGGAATAAACAGGACTACCAATCTTATAGTTGCAGGTAAGAGTGTCGTTGTTATTGGGTATGGATGGTGCGGCAAGGGTATTGCTATGAGGGCAAAGGGATTTGGTGCTAGTGTTATTGTGTGTGAGATTGATCCTATAAAGGCGGCCGAGGCTGTTATGGATGGATATAAGGTAATGCCTATGGAAGAGGCAGCGGAGCTGGGAGATATCTTCATCACCGTAACCGGTTGCATCAGAGTAATACACCGTGACCACTTCAAGGTTATGAGGGACGGAGCCATATTGTGCAATGCTGGACATTTTGATGTGGAGGTTAGCGTGAACGAGTTGGAAGAGATGGCAGTTTCGAAAGAAGAGCAGCGTAAAAATATAATGGGATATAAAATGGAGGATGGCAGGTGGATAAACGTTCTTGCCGAAGGAAGACTTGTAAACCTTGCGGCTGGAGACGGTCATCCGGCGGAAATAATGGATATGAGCTTTGCCCTCCAGGCTCTAAGTGCCGAATATATGTTAAAGAATTATAAAGGCCTGGGAAATAGGGTGCTGGATGTGCCTGAGGAAATTGACAGAAGGGTTGCCATGATGAAGCTTGAGTCTTGGGGAGTTAAGATTGACGAGCTCACCGAAGAGCAGAAAAAATACTTGGATAGTTGGTGCTGATGCGAATATTCACCTGCATGTCCAAAGATGTTTTAGCAAAATCCATGGATTTTTTATTAAGTGGAGGAGACTTTGACAGTGAAAATACTTATTAAAAATGCTGATATAATTACCTGCAATGATTCAAATGACGTGATTAAAAATGCTTTTTTAGGGATAAAGGACGGGTATATCGATTTTATTGATACCACAGGGGAAGCTTTAAAGGGATTTAATGCGGATAAAACCATTGATGCCGAAAATAAGCTGGTTATGCCCGGGCTGATAAATGCTCATACCCATAGCGGAATGACTATATTAAGGAATTTTGCTAATGATCTTGCCCTAGAAGAATGGCTTTTTAATAATATATTTCCTGTTGAAGCCAAACTCACTCCTGAGGATATTTATTGGGGTACATTACTGGGAATAGCGGAAATGATTAAGTCAGGCACTACTACATTTGCCGATATGTATCTTTATATGGAGCAGGTGGCAAGGGCTGTTGACGAGACAGGCATAAGGGCAAATTTATGTAGAAGTCCCCTTAAAGATGGAGACGGAAGTGTTGAAGATTCCATCCGGTGTTTTGACTATTTCAGGGAATGGAATAACAGTGCCAACGGAAGGATAAAGGTTTACATTGAGGTTCATTCGGTTTACCTTTTTGATGAGGATACTTTGAGAACCTCGGCAAAGATTGCCGAAGAATTGAATACCGGCATTCATATACATGTTCAAGAAACGGTGAAGGAGTGCGAGGACAGCATCAATAAGTATGGGATGAGCCCGGCCCAAATCTGCTGTGAGACCGGGATTTTTGATGTTCCGGTTATTGCAGCCCACTGTGTTCATTTGTCGGAAAGGGATATGGACATTATCAAAAAGAAGGGTGTAAATGTGGTTCACAATCCTACCAGCAATCTGAAGCTTGGCAGTGGAATAGCAAAAATAAATGAGATGCTGGATTCGGGTATAAATGTCGCTCTTGGGACGGATGGTGCGGCAAGCAATAACAACCTCAATATGATGGAGGAAATGCACCTTGCATCAATAATACACAAAGGGGTGCAAAGGGATCCTTTGCTGATGGATGCGCCCGGGGTGTTGAGGATGGCAACCTTAAACGGTGCGAAGGCATTGGGGTTTGAAAGTGAAATTGGGGCAATCGAAAAAGGAATGAAGGCGGACATAATCCTTATAGATACGGATAAGCCTCATCTCTGCCCATTAAATGATCCTGTTGCAGCTGTGGTGTATTCTGCCCAGGGTTCGGATATCGATACCGTTATAATTGATGGCGTTGTTGTTATGGAAAAGGGAGAACTGAAGACTATAGACGAGGAAAAGGTTAAGTTTATGGTCAGAGAAACAGCAAAGAGGGTTCTTTAGTAAAAAAGATCACGGTGAAATCATGAAGGAAGATTAAGCCATGGCATAAATTACAGATAAACTTTATTGAGCCTTTGTAGTAAGATATTACCCATAGATAATGAAAAGTGGGGTTATACTAAATGGGTAAGAAATTATACAAA
>JAAYTO010000018.1 GCA_012523755.1 Clostridium sp.
CATATCTTAGTAATCCCGGGGGCATTTCTTAAAAAATGATTTTCTTGCCTGAATATTAAATGCTGAAATGGCATTTTAAAAAACTCTCTTGTGAGAGTATTGGCAGGAGATGGGTTCATGCTTTTACCGTGTTTTCTTAGCCATTGGTGGTTGAATTAATCCTATAATTAGAGTAGAATAAAATATAACTATTAGGCAAAGGTGGGATTAATATTATAAATATATCTCCGGCTATTGTAAATATACTTGTATTCGAAGAAATAACAAGACTTCACGGACGCGAGCTGCTGTATAACCCGTTTTTTATGGCACGTCCCGTCACTCTTTCATTTGTAACTTATACAATGGTATCAAATGTTCCAAATGGAATAAACAACTTTAAATTCAGGATTACAAATCCAATGGGCGAGACAATGCACGAAACAAAAATAAATGCGGTTGATGTAAAAAACAACGCCTTTTCAAATATACTTATATGGAAAAATGTTCACTTCAAAGTACATGGAGAACATACCATTACCTTTTATATGGCTACTAACACAGGTTTTGAGCCCATGGGAAGTACTGTAATAATCATTGCCGAACCACCGGATAATAATCCTTAAAGTTTGAATTATCTTATTATCCTCCAAAAATCATGATTAGTCATCCTTTGGGAACATAGGCAATGAACTGAAAACTAAATTCTCTGATATATGAAAAAACGTCAATGATTAAATATTTAAATAACCATTGACGTTTTTGTTAACATAATTGGCTGCGGGAGAAGGATTCGAACCCTCACAAAATGATCCAGAGTCATTCGTGCTACCATTACACAATCCCGCAATGTTTTCGCAAAAACGATTATAACACAGTTCTTTTGTTAATGCAACGGTAAGTTAAAAGAATTTATTAAATCTTGTTTAAATGTTTCTCAAACTTCATAAAACACAGGTGAAGAAAAACATTCCATAAAACTTAAGTTTCTTTCACATTTTTCTTCACCTGTCAGTATGCATTCCGTTTAACTTTAACTAAACAATTTCCCTAATAACTTTAAAAAATCAAGTCATTAACAATAACAATGCTTTTACTTTCCATTCATTATTTGCTATAAATCTTGTATACGATAGCTGCCAACTCAGCCCTTGAGGCATTGCCCTTAGGATTTATGACATCCCCGCTACCTACAACAATACCTTCTTTAACCAGCGTAGCCACGCCTTCAACAGCATACGAAGCAATCAATGACTTATCAGTAAACCTTTGCACATCAGCGGCTGTTCCTGTACTCGATATTTTTCCTGCTATTTTAAGTGCATTTGTCGTAAGAACCATCATATCCTGTCTTGTTATTTTTTCCCTCGGGTTAAATTTATTGTTTCCGACCCCAGATGTAATTCCAAGCTTCTTGGCTATTCCCACATATTCATAGAAGTAATCATTTTTTGATATATCATCAAAATTAGAATCAACAGAAGCAGTCAAGCCAAGAGCTTTCACCAACAGAATCATAAAATCTGCCCTTGTTATATCTGCCCCCGGTGTATATGTAGTATCCGATGTACCATTAATTACACCCTTAGAGGCAAGCACCTCAATTTGCTTCTTTGCCCAACCATAGGAACCGATATCAGTGAATGTCTTATGAACATAAGCCACAGCATACCTGCTTAAATGAGTTGTCGTAAATGTAACCCTGCCAGAAGCAGTATCATATCTTCCACTGGGCACCGAAACCGGAGCTCCTGCATCATTAATGTATAACACAACAATGTGCTCGTGATTGCCAAGCTCCTGTGAGCTGGGCGTATACGGTATGGAAACTGTAACCTGTGCATCAGGATTGTTCCAAGCCAATTTTTTGCCATCAACCACTATGCTAATGTCTACCACTGGCCTGTTACCGTTCAAAGCCTTCAGCTCCGAGCTCAACTCTTCCCTGTCTATGCTTTTAACAACAAACTGAATAGCCGTATCCTTTACAATTGCTTTCAACATTTCAGGATGGTTCATCATATTAGAAGAAACCTCTAATGCTCCAAATTCAGTAGATATCAAGAATTTATATTCAATTCCAGTCTTAGTTAAGAACTCTTTTGGAAGTTCAAGAATATAAGCACCAGCACCTTCAACTTCCTGAACCGCAAATTCAATCCTTTTGATACCTCCTGAACTTTCTGCTGCGTCCAGTGCATCCTTTACTTTACCAACGTCAATAGCAACCTTTGCTTCTCTGGTTGCGTCATCCAACTCTGGTACTACATCAACCTTAGTCAGAGTTACCTTTGTTGTGGACGTGGGCGTAGGCGTTGGAGTAAAATCCATGGTAGATGTTGGTACTGGAGTAGAGTCTGCCGGAGATGTCGGCTCTAGAGTTTTATGCGGAGATGGTTGCAAACCCAAATCAATTTTGTCCGGTTGAATTACATCATACCCACTAATGGTGTTCCCATCCCAATCAAACAAATATGTACCTGTAATCGCATCGGGCATTGTTATACTATCCAAAAACTTAACACGCGTATTACGTACATCGATTACCTTGAATCCTATTTTTCCGATTATTCCCGTCTCTTCTGGTGATCCTGATTCTTTATATCTATCTAAATAAATATATATATTACTAAAGTTGAGCGTTCCTGATTTTAAATCATGAACTGCCAAAGGTGTAGGGCCGTATTTTTTATTGGTCAGCACAGTTCCACCAACCAATGGAGTTGTAGAGTTATAGTCCTTCCCTGTCTCAGGGTCTACAGGTTTCAACACATTTCGATCATAGGAAATGTTGACCTGATACCCAGCAAAATTCTTTAAATTATTTACTTTAATCGTTGCAACTAATATATCTCCCGGCTTTCCTTTTAAGCTGTCAAATACAAGTTCAATACTTGGTGATGCATCTGCCTGCACAAAACCTGCTGAAAAACACGATACAACGATAAGAACCGACAACAATAACAAAGCTATTCCTTTTTTCTTCATGGTTTTTAAAACCTCCTAATAAAATGAGTTTGATTCTGCTTAATAATGGTAAACCACCTTGACTAAAGATTAATAGTTGAAGATTCCTCTTAACAATATTCCAAACACCAGAAACACTTTTAATTCATCTTCAAAGTAAGACAAACTCTATCTTGTGCATAAATAAATTATAGCATTACTAGAATACAATGTAAATCATGAAAATTAAACCTTGTGTAACAAAATACGTAAAAAAAATACTCTAAAAAGTCAGTAATTAAATAAATATAATGTCGGAAAAATTAGAATCTATTCCTTGTATTGTTCCATCTTTTTACGGTATAAAACGATTGCTCCTATCAGAGCCGAAAGAATAACCAGCACTATAACTGCTTTTAAAACCACATCTTCCATATGTGAATCTTGGGGTGTCTTTGGTTCATTGATATTATTGTCTTGGTTTTCTTTACCCGCCGCCATTATTTCACTTACCTTTATGGGAATCGTTACCGACTTTTTATCATATCGTATCTTTGCTGTCGTCTGTCCGATGCCAAAGGGCTTTAAAATACCGTTTTCGTCAATAAAAGCTATATCTTTGTTATCAACCTCAAAAGTCACTTTCTCGGTTATATCAACTTCGCTCCCATAGGGATATCTAAGGGTTACTTTAAGTTGCTGTTCCTGTCCTATTGTAATATTGTATTCCTCCAAATCCGATGTAATTTTCCTTAAATCTTCCCATGTAGAACCATCATAGGACAAAAGAATCCCACCTTCATCTCCCACAGCTATATACTTATCTCCGGTCCAGATTATATCTCTAAGTTCTTTTCTTGTAACCTGCTGCTTACCGATCCACTCCAGACCATCTTTAGATGAGATTATACTTCCGGCATGCCCCACTGCCCAAAAGCTGTCTTTACCCCATTCAACACTATAAAGGCATTTGTCATGATCAACACCGGTGTCATTGCTCAACTTATTTCTGTCCACCTCAAGCCAAGCCTTCCCGTCATCAGAAGTAAATACCGATACATGATCTCCGACAACAGTATAACTGCTGCCATTCCAGGAGACATCCATAAATACCAAGGTAGAAGAGGGTTTAAACATTATCTCTTCCCATGTTATACCATCATCTGAAGACAGTATGAGCATTCCGCCACCCACCGCCATATATTTGTCATTTAACCATTTTACACTTATAAGGGATTCCATTGTCGCCATCCTTATCCTCTTCCACACCGTACCGTTCGAAGATACCAATACGGTTCCCGAAGTACCGACAGCAATAAACTGTTCACCGTTAAAGGTCACAGATTTAAGACTTGAATTCGTATCCGATTCTACCTGGATCCAGTCTGTTCCATCTTTTGAAGTTAATATTGTTCCTTCGTCCCCGACGGCAACAAACCGATTCATTCCCCATACAACATCATTTAGGCTGTGATAGGCATCGGACTCGATTTTAGACCAATTAATCCCATCTTTCGACATAAAAACAGCCCCTCTGTCCCCGACGGTAACATAAAGGTCTGAACCGTTAAAGGTTATACTGTTGAGTCCCGGTTCATTAGAGGCTTGTGCAAGTAAAAAGGAGCAATTCATAACCATAATTATTAGTACAAAGAAACATAACAGCTTTTTCATAAATCAACTCTCCCTAAAGTATTCCTTTTTCTCTATTTTAACATACTTTAAAAGCAAATTATTATAAAAAAGTCGAATAAAAAATAATGTAATAAACTTGTCACAATTTATATGTTTTTGAAAAACATTTTCCATTAATTTACTGTATCTTTTGAAAATTAGAATCCAGAAACAATATTCACCCATCCTCGTCTATTTTGTTGAAATTATAAAGTATGGCCTGTCCCCCTTTAAATCCACATAGAGGTTTCCTTTAGTATCGAGTTGAGCCAAGGTTACTTCGTTAATATCGGTTATATTCTGCTTGGACAGCTGGTGATATAGCCAAGCTTTTGAAAGCTTTATTGAGTTCAGAGCACCATCTATAATGGCTCCATCTATGATGAGGTTTGTTGGCATGCCATCATATTGCGTTGAAACCTTCAGATCCTTAGGTGTTACAGGCTGCATTTGAGATTTCTTTTGTACGCTGATTTTCCCACCGGGCTCAAACATGGCGAATTCTACGTCAGCAATGTTAAATACTCCTTGGGTCCTAAGTTCTGATAAAAGCTGTTCTAAAGGTATACGGGTTTTTTTAAGATTCTTATCTAAAACTTTACCACTTTCAATTACAACGGTCTCCTTCCCATCGACGACTTTTCGAATCCATGCACTGTGTATTGCAGAAACAGCCAACAACATGGCTAAAACACTCCAAACTGTCAATCCCGCTAATGTAGCAATGAAATTATCATTCACTTGAACCGATAGATTGGAAGCAATAGAACCTATTGTAATGCCAACAATATAGTCAAAATGAGTAAGCTGTGAAACCTGTTGCTTGCCTAACAAACGTACAAGAAGTAACAGTACAAAAAAAGCAATAATTGAACGAAGAATCACTTCTAAAACAATAGACATGAAAAACCTCCAAAAAAACAGAAATAATAGTATATTCAATAAATATTATTTCCCAAAAAGCATGAATTATCATCTAGTATAGTGTTTATGCCTATAGAAGCTGTATGTCTACCCGAATTTTTTTGTCAAATTCGTCGTTTATATTATTGAATCAACCAGATTTGTCCAGTAAGGCCTAAAGCCAACCCACGAACAGATTGCAAAATATATGGGAACAGCCCGCGAGGTTGTTTCAAGAATACTTAAGTGTTTTTCAAACAAAGGAATTGTTGAGCTGTTCCGCGGTGAAATAAAGGTAATTGATAAAGAGAAACTAAAAAGATTTCTCCGGTAATTGCGTTTCAATATTTAGTCCACTGCAAACCGGCATCGATTCCTGATTTCCGAAAATCGAATTATAAAGCCTGTATCCGCCACTGAGATTATACACATCAAATCCGTTCTGCGAAAGAATCCTTGCTGCAATATAGCCACGGAGACCTACCTGACAGGTTACATACACAGGCTTTGTCCTATCAATTTCCGACAATCTCTTTCTCAATGAATCCAGGGGAATATTAATAAATCCTTTGATATGACCTCTCTTGTACTCAATAGCTGTACGGGTATCGAGAAGTGTGACACTGCCGTCCCGGGGAAGGTCTTTTACATCGTGCCAATGGAATACCTTTACCTTATTTGTGAGAATGTTCTCAATAACATAACCTGCCATATTAACAGGATCCTTTGCAGAACCGTAAGGCGGAGCATAACACAGTTCAAGACGGGTTAAGTCAAAAGCAGTCATCCCTGCACGAATAGCCGTTGCCAACACATCACACCTCTTATCTGAACCGTCGTATCCTACTATCTGTACTCCAAGAATCTTACCCGTTTCCTTTTCATAGATAGTTTTAATGGACATGTTTACGGCACCGGGATAATAGCTGGCGTGATTGGCTGAATAAGTAAAGGATTTATCATAATTTAGACCCAAACTCTTTGCAGTTTTCTCATTAATTCCCGTAGAAGCAACGGTTAAGTCAAATACTTTTATAATGGATGAACCTTGTGTACCTGTGTATATACTTTTGATACCACAGACATTATCGGCGGCAATTCTGCCTTGCTTATTCGCAGGACCTGCCAAAGGAACAAAGCCCTTGTTACCCGTTACAAAATCAGTTATTTCCGCCGCATCACCCACAGCATAAATATCCTTTTCACTGGTCTGCATGTGTTCATCAACAATAATTGAACCCCGCCCATTTACAGCTATGCCCGCTTCCTTCGCAATTTGGGTTTCGGGTTTAATGCCAACGGCCATAATCATCATATCAGCATCGATTTTTCCACTGTTCAGTACAATATCAAGGGAATCCCCTTTATCAGTAATGGAACGGACAGCATTGCCAAGAAAAAGCTTTACACCTTTACTCTCAATATGATTATGCACATCGCTTGCCATGTCATAATCAATAGAAGCAATAACCTGATCCGTCATTTCCACCAAGGTTACATGCAAGCCTGTTTCATGCAGATTCTCCGCCATTTCAACACCGATAAAGCCACCGCCAACAACCACCGCACTTTTAGGTTTGAAAGTCTCAATATACTCTTTTATTTTATAAGTATCGGGAATATTTCTCAACACAAAAACTTTATTTGAATTAATTCCTTCAATATTTGGCTTCACCGGCTCCCCACCCATTGAAAGAATAAGCTTGTCATAGTTTTCTTCGTATTCTTTCCCCGTAATATGGTCTTTTACCCAGACGGTTTTCTTCTTCGGGTAAATTGCCACAACTTCACTGTTGCTTCTAACATCCACGTTGAATCTTGCGTTAAAGCTTGCGGGAGTTTGTAATATCAACGAAGACTTATCCTTGATTTTGCCGCCGATATAATATGGCAAACCACAGTTGGCAAAGGAAATATATTCTCCTCTTTCAAACATTATTATCTGTGCACTCTCATCTAAACGCCTTAGCCTTGCGGCAGCAGATGCACCCCCTGCGACACCGCCAATAATTAAAACCTTTCGTCCTCTATCCATATATCCCATTCCTTCCCCCTTTTAAAAGGCATAAAAGTAATTGAAGGAAAAACAGGGTACTAACACAAAAAATATTTAGCATTAGTACCCTCCTTCTATTTTTATTAGAAGTTCTTAAAGCCTCAGTACATGAGGTTTAATAAGCTTTGTCTATTATTTTTATTAACCTTACTTCAATTAGCCTTCGTTGTTAACCACAGCCTGTGCTGCCGCAAGTCTTGCAATCGGCACACGGAATGGAGAACATGAAACATAGTCCAGCCCAGTTCTATAGCAGAACTCAATGGATGAAGGATCTCCACCATGCTCACCGCATATACCCAGTTTAATATCCGGTCTGGTTTGTCTTGCAAGTTTGGCTGCCATTTCTACAAGCTTACCCACACCTGCTTGGTCAAGCCTTGCAAACGGGTCAGATTCATAAATCTTTTTATTATAATATTCTTCAAGGAACTTTCCTGCATCGTCACGGCTGAAACCAAAGGTCATCTGGGTAAGATCGTTGGTTCCAAAAGAGAAAAATTCAGCTTCCTTTGCAATTTCATCCGCAGTAATAGCTGCCCTTGGAATTTCCAGCATTGTTCCAACCTTGTACTCAAGCTTCACACCCGACTTCTCAATGATTTCATTGGCAGTCTTTACAACAACATCCTTGACATATTTCAGCTCTTTTACATCTCCTACCAGCGGAATCATTAATTCAGGTATAACATTTACATTATTTTTACTTACATTTATTGCAGCCTCAATAACAGCCCTTGTCTGCATTTCTGCAATTTCAGGGTACGAAACCGCAAGGCGGCATCCCCTATGCCCCATCATAGGATTGAACTCATGAAGATCCAGTATAATTGCCTTTAATTCATCAAAAGTCATTCCCATTTCTTTTGCAAGTGCTGTTATATCTTTATCTTCCTGGGGCAAGAACTCATGAAGTGGCGGATCTAAAAATCTTATAGTTACAGGATTTCCTTCCATTGCCATAAACAGTGCTTCAAAGTCACTCCTTTGCATTGGGAGGAGCTTATCTAAAGCTTTTCTTCTCTGTTCTTCAGTTCTTGCAACTATCATTTCTCTCATTGCTGGAATCCTGCCTGCATCAAAAAACATATGCTCTGTACGGCAAAGTCCTATACCCTCGGCTCCGAATTTTCTTGCCTGGGTAGCATCTGTCGGAGTATCAGCATTTGTCCTTATTTTCAGAGTCCTTATTTCGTCAGCCCAATCCATTAAAGTTGCAAAATTTCCTGTCATTTCAGGTTCTATGGTAGGAAGTTTGACACCATACACGTTACCCGTTGAACCATCAAGAGAAATCCAATCACCCTCAACATACTTATTTCCGTTTTTATCAACAAAATACTTTTCTTCTTCATTAATCTTAACTTCGCTACAACCTGCTACACAGCAAGTTCCCATACCCCTGGCAACAACTGCCGCATGGGAAGTCATTCCACCACGTCCGGTAAGTATGCCCTTCGATACATGCATACCCTCTATATCCTCCGGTGATGTTTCAAGCCTTACCAACACAATACCCTTTTCACCATTTTTGTGTGCATTTACTGCATCATCAGCATTAAAATAAACTTTTCCTGTTGCTGCTCCCGGTGAAGCCGGCAAACCTTTTGCTACAGGTACCGCAGTCTTGAGGGCTTGCGGGTCAAAGTTTGGATGGAGCAATGCATCAAGCTGCTTCGGATCAACCTTCATTATAGCTTCTTTCTTGCTAATCATCCCCTCATTTACTAGATCAACAGCAATCTTTAATGCTGCAGCAGCAGTTCTCTTCCCATTTCTTGTCTGAAGCATAAAGAGCTTTCCTCGTTCGATAGTAAACTCCATATCTTGCATATCTCTATAATGCTTTTCAAGCTTTTCGGCAATTTCCGCAAACTGATTGTAGATTTCCGGCATCAATTCGTTTAAATGTTCTATGGATTGAGGAGTTCTGATACCTGCAACAACATCCTCTCCCTGAGCATTCATAAGGAATTCGCCATACAGCTTCTTCTCACCGGTAGACGGATTTCTTGTAAAGGCAACACCAGTACCTGAGTCATTTCCCATATTGCCGTATACCATTTCCTGAACATTAACTGCAGTACCCCATTCACCGGGAATATCGTTCAACCTTCTATATACTATAGCCCTCGGGTTGTCCCATGAACGGAAAACAGCCTTTACTGCTTCCATCAACTGTGCTTTTGGTTCCTGTGGGAAATCTACTCCTTTTTCCTTCTTGTAAAGCTCCTTGTATCTTTTTACCACCTCTTTAAGGTTATTAGCCGTAAGCTCAGTGTCTAAAGTTACATTATTTTCTTTTTTCACATCATCTAGAATGCTTTCAAATTTGTTCTTCTCTACTTCCATGACCACATCACTGAACATCTGAATAAACCTTCTATAGCTGTCATACGCAAACCTTTCATTATCAGTAAGCTTTGCAAGCCCCTCTACAACTTCATCATTTAACCCAAGGTTCAGTATTGTATCCATCATGCCAGGCATGGACGCTCTCGCACCAGAGCGAACGGAAACAAGAAACGGATTTGACGGGTCACCAAATTTCTTTCCTACTATTTCTTCAGTCTTTGCTAACATGGCATATATTTCATCTTCTATTTCCTTTGCAATGACCTTTCCATCTTGGTAATATCGTGTACAAGCCTCGGTCGTTACGGTAAATCCTCTTGGTACGGGAAGCCCTAAACTCGTCATTTCTGCAAGGTTAGCTCCCTTTCCTCCGAGAAGGTTCCTCATTGATGCATTACCTTCGCTAAACAAATATACATACTTTGCCATAAAAAAACCTCCTATTTATTTTACTTTTTCTGAACTGTGAAATAGGAAGGCTTACCCACAAAGCCTTAGAATTGTGAAGAAGCTTTTAATATATTTGATATGTATTTGAGAACGAACATCGCTCGAATGTGCAAATGTACTTTTTCACGCCACTAAAGCTTTATTCCACCAAACCTAATTCACAAGTTGAATTTTACATATTAAACAAGATTATTATATTTGTTCCCATTATAAACAAACTCAAGGGTCAATAAAAAGATTTATCACCTTTTTATTCCTTGACCCATCTAATTATAACATATAATATTTTTTTTTCATTACTTTTTTTCAAAACTTATCATATTTCTTTAAAAAGTTTGTTTTATTAAGATTACCTTTATAAACTTCCCCAAAAGTACAATTTTCATACCCCTTCTTAACCAATATTTATTCTCTGCAAAACGACATTTTTTCTTTTTAAGCAACATATTTTGTTTTTTAGTGTTAAATAAATGCTTTTTGTACAAAAAGACTTCACATATTCATAATAATGATTTATTATTGTATTATAAGTAAAATATTTTATATAATAAAGAATATTTATATTCTTTCTTTTTATTTTCTTTTCTTGGAGGATTTCCTATTCTATTAAACAAATTAAATGGAGCTGATACCAAATGTGTGTTTGTCTTAGGGATTTAAAAACAGGACAACCAGCATTCTTTCTTCAGTGGCACATAACTGCTAAATGTGATCAACAATGTATGCATTGTTATATGTATGATTCTCCCTTTTATGAATCAGAAGCTAAAAATGAACTTTCTCTTTTAGATTGCAAATCAATTATAGATGATTTTGCTGATACCTTAAGGCATCTATCAAGAAAAGGAAGCATTTATTTTACAGGTGGAGATCCCTTACTTCGTGAGGACTTCTTCGAAATGTTAAAGTACACTGCCAAAAAAAATATTTATCCCATTGGAATAGCCGGAAATTCATATCACCTCGATTATGATACTGCTCTCAAGCTTAAGGAATACGGTGTGTTCATGTACCAAATAAGCCTTGACGGGCTCTCTGACACCCATGACCGCTTTAGGAAGTCTGGGAGCTTTGATGATGCCTTAAGGGGATTCGAAGTTCTCAACAAAGCAGGAATCAACTCCATGTGTATGTTTACATTAAGTAAGCAAAACATGCATCAATTAATTCCCGTAATCAGATTAGCAGCTGAAATCGGGCTAACGGGCTTTGACTTTGACAGGATTGTACCTGTAGGGTCAGCAAAAAATCTAACGACCCAAATTATTGAACCTTTAGAATACCAAGAATTATTATTGCAAGTTAATGAGGAGTATAAAAGTCTTAGGGCAAAAGGATATAAAACCCAGTTTGGTTATAAGGACAGCCTTTGGGGGCTTGTACTGGATGAAAAAAGCATTATTTCAACACAAATTCTCGTACCTGAAGGATACAGTCTCAAAAGAGGTTGTTTGATTGGTTTTGCAGGCCTGACCATTTTAGCTGATGGTAGTGTAATGGCTTGCAGAAGACTTCCAATAACCATAGGCAAGATTCCCCGGCAAAAAATATGGGAAATATTTCACGGATCTCCTGTTTTAAATGAATTAAGACAGTTTGATAAACTGGAAAAATGCAGTTCATGTGCTAATTTTGAAAACTGTAAAGGATGCCGTGCTGTTGCATACGGGTATTCCGGAAGTTATTATTCAAAAGACCCTAGCTGCTGGTTGTGACCTTATAGTTTGCCTTTGTCACTAATTGTATGGTAAGGTTCCGGAAAAAGTGTGGATATGGTAAGGTTGCTTAGCTTCCCTTTGTCCCTAATTGTATAGTAATTAAATAGGATGGTGTTAATGTATTGTTAAATAAGTTATGCAGCAATATAACCAATACCATTAAAGCAAATCTAAAGAGCATCGATGGTCAAAAAGCTGAAATAATTAATTATGGCCTGTACCTATGGATCACAGACATAATAAAATTGATCGCAATTCTATCCACTGCCTATTTCCTCAAAATATTTATCCAAACCATAATATTTCTCATAAGTTTTGGTATTTTAAGAACCTTTGCTGGAGGTTCACATGCTAAAACCTTTTTTGGATGCCTTATTTCCTATGCTCTTATAACCTTTGGTACCGTTTATTTATCAATATGGCTTTCTTCATTTATAAACCCCCTCATAATCTATATGATTTTAATACCCTTTTGTACTTTAGTAGTTTACTTTCTTGTGCCTTCGGATCATGAAAACAAGCCTGTGACCAGTAAAAAACAACGAAAAAGACTAAAAATCATTTCTTATATAATATTGTTTACTGAGTTTTTGGCATCAATTTTATTTGATGAAATACTTATAGCTTTTTCAATTTTTATGGTCTGCCTCGGCATACTTCCAATCACTTACAAACTAATGGGAAACCGCTATGGAAACGGCCTGTAAGGTAGCTCTATGCAAAAAACAAATTAAACAAGAAAGGGGGATCGATATGATCAAGAAATTAAATGCATCACTGAAAAGCTACAACTTATCCTCCATGTTGTTAGGCATCCTAGCACTATTTGCGGTGTGCATTGCTCAACTTTCTTCTAACAGCTGCGTTGCCTGGACCTTTGAGCAACCTAAAATACCACAATCATTAATAAAATCTGATTAAACCTCAAAAAAGGCTCCAGACCTCTGGAGTCTTTTTTATTGCCTAAAAGTGCATTAATTTTTATGTATTCACTGTTGATAGGCAGAAGGTGAAGAAAAATACAGAGGGCACATCCTCTTATTTTACGAGCTTATAATCAATTCCTGTCTGAACCTTGATTCTTCAGCCTGAGTATTCAGTATCACATTCCTATATTTAGAGATTATTCTTTTTAAAATATAAAGCCCTAAGCCCCGGTCTTTACCTTTAGTTGAGTACCCCTCTTCGTATAACTTGGCAACATCCACCTTTTCCGAAACTGCATTTTCTATAACAAAGCTAATATTTTCGTCTATTCTTCTAATAAACAATTCCACAATCTTTCTTTCGCTAGCTTTAGCTGCCTCTATTGCATTATCCAAAAGAATTCCTAACACCTCGCAAAACTCTGACATTTTCATATCTATTTCGCCTACAACACCCTCTGTTACTACTCTAAAATCAACCTCCACTTCTTTAGCATGCTCATATTTTCCCATAATAAGCCATAAAATGCCCGCATTTTTGATATTTGCCATTGCTAGGTTATCTAAAAAACTTACTTTAGATATATCTCCACATATTTGAGTATAGTATCTTTCCAACTCATCCCACTTCTTTGTCTTGATGTATCCTCCGAACACGGAGAGAATATTATTGTAATTATGCTTAAACCTTCTAAGATCCTTTATAATAGAGTCCAGCACCCTATTGTAGAAAAGCTGATATTCAAGTTCTTGGCTTTTTGCTTCAAGTTTGAAAAAAGTGTTTGTGTTAAATAACGATAGCATCAAAAAAACAATAAGAAGTGGCATACTTATAATGATTGTTACGGAATCTGTGAACTTAGCATACTTTTCATAGTAATTAAAGTTTAAAATCAAAATCGCAAATACAAGGGATATATATATAATATTCGTTTTATAAGCTTTCGCTTTTATCTCCGTATTTAAGGAAGAGAACAGTCTGAAAGACTTTATTATGGCTAGTATTATTACCACTACAGAATTTATTATCACTACAGCAATAATATTGTTTGGAAATGATGTTTTTATATTATTGGCATCGACTCCAAAGGTTTTAAATGTTAACGACATAATAACATTTCCAATCGCAAGAAATAATGAAAAGAAGAACTCACAGGTAACACAATTGACAAGCTTTAGCTTAAAAAAGCACTTGAGCAGAATTACGATAGCTACAGCACAAAAAACAGTTCTAAACGTCATAGCCAAATTAGATGAAACCTCAATAAGGACACAATCCGAAAAAGTCACTATCAACCCTAACACAAAAATACATATAAGAGCATATCCTGCTATCAACCTAACCCGAAATCTGGTATTGTAAATAATTTCTGCAGTAAATGCCGTCAAAAAAGCAGTGCCAATTACTGTTGCCAGATTACTAATAATAAAGTATAAATACCCCTGCAAAATACCCCCTCCTTAGATTTTTTGTAATATCCATTTATATTTTGATGTATACATAAAACATACATATATTCAAGTACAATAATACACAAAAATCAGTTTGTTCGCAAAGAAACAAAAGCTCATGGGCATCGAGCCCATTCGCTTTTTGGTCATTTCACTTCGTGAAATCCCACTAAGCAAACAGGCATTACCATAAAAAGTAATGCCTGGAAATATTCACTTTGTATTTTACATGCAGCAAGGCAATTATACTGGAAATGTACTCAACAGTATTATGTTAAGCGATTTCACAATACATTAATAAATGCTCTTTCGCAAAACATATAACAGTTTTATGTGAAAGTACTAAAATTCAAACTTTCCCTCAAAATATGAAAGCAGTTCATCAATTTTTACTCTCACCTGTTGCATGGAGTCACGGTCTCTAATTGTAACACTCTGGTCATTTAGTGAATCAAAATCAAAGGTTATACAGTATGGAGTACCTATCTCATCCTGTCTTCTGTATCTCTTGCCTATACTTCCGGTTTCATCATATTCACAGGTATACTTCTTTGTAAGCATTTCGTAAACCTTGCGTGCATCTTCCCCAAGCTTTTTAGAAAGGGGAAGAACAGCTATCTTTACTGGTGCTATAGCAGGATGAAAATGCAGTACCACCCTTATATCCCCTTCTGTCACTTCTTCCTCGTCATAGGCCTCGCACAAAAATGCGAGAGTTATCCTGTCAGCACCAAGGGATGGCTCAACGCAATAAGGTACATACTTCTCATTGGTAGTGGGATCGAAATATGATAAATCCTCCTTCGAATGCTCTGCATGCTGTTTTAAATCATAATCCGTCCTGTCGGCAATTCCCCATAGTTCTCCCCAACCAAAGGGAAATTTGTACTCAATATCCGTTGTGGCATTGCTGTAATGGGATAATTCTTCCTTGCTATGGTCACGCATTTTAAGATTTTCTTCTTTAAGGTTAAGGCTTAAAAGCCAATTATAACAATAATTCTTCCAATAATCGAACCATTCTAGGTCTTCCCCGGGTTTACAGAAGAACTCCAGCTCCATCTGCTCAAATTCACGAATTCTGAAAATAAAATTACCCGGTGTTATCTCATTTCTAAAAGATTTTCCTATCTGTGCGATACCAAAGGGTATTTTTCTTCTGGTTGTCCTTTGGACGTTTTTGAAGTTTACAAATATACCCTGAGCGGTTTCAGGCCTTAAGTAAATCTCTGCCTGAGAATCCTCGGTAACTCCTTGATAGGTCTTGAACATAAGGTTAAACTTTCGAATATCGGTAAAGTTGTTTGAACCACATTTCGGACAACTAACTCCCTTTTCCTTTATGTATTCAATAAGCTGCTCATTTGCCCAACCGTCAACCCTAATATTCTGTCCGTTTTCCTCGTTCCAGTCTTCTATCATCTTATCTGCTCTATGACGCGTCTTACAGGTCTTACAGTCTATTAAAGGATCACTGAATCCTCCCACATGCCCTGAAGCCACCCAAACCTGAGGATTCATCAATATGGCACAATCCACACCTACATTGTATGGATTTTCCTGAACAAACTTCCTCCACCATGCTCTTTTAATGTTGTTCTTTAGTTCAACACCCAGCGGACCGTAATCCCAAGCATTAGCCAAACCTCCATATATATCGGATCCCGGGTATACAAACCCCCGGTTTTTTGACAGTGCTACTATTTTTTCCATTGTCTTTTCTACTTGCATTGTGTTGCCTCCTTAAACCCATTCTTATATATTCATTAATATTTCAAGTTTTATCAACACTGTTCCCGTTTTTATAACACTTCAGTTCAAAGAAAATTTTTCGTTTGTAGAAAAATTTTCTTACATCATAGTTAGAATTTCGTCCAGTATTCTGTGAGCCACATCTTTTTTACTCATAACCGGCAAATCCAAAATACTGCCATTTTTCTTTATTAGCTTCACCACATTGGTATCGGTACCAAACCCTGCCCCCTCCATGGTCACATCATTAGCTACAATCATATCCATATTCTTTGATGCAAGCTTCCCCGATGCGTTTTTTATAAGATTGTCGGTTTCCGCACTAAAACCCACCAGAATTCTCCCACCCTTGACCTTGCCAAGTTCTGCAGCTATATCAGGGTTTCTTACCAATTCTATGGTTAAATTGTCATCGGACTTTTTAATTTTCTTCTGTGCAACCCGTGCACACCTGTAATCTGCCACCGCAGCCACCATTATTAAAACATCAAAGCTTTCATATGCCTTCATTACTTCATTGTACATATCCATTGCACTCGTGACAAAAACCGTTTCGACTCCCCAAGGTCGGGTAAGATTTACCGGTCCTGAAATCAACCTGACTGCTGCTCCTCTTTCACCGGCTGCAGCCGCAATTGAATAACCCATTTTTCCCGATGAAGGATTGGTAAGAAACCTTACAGGATCAATTGCCTCTCTGGTTGGACCGGCTGTCACAAGAACCCTTATATTTGAATAATCCCCATTTTTTGTTAGTATTCCTTTGACAAAGTCAACAATCGCTTCGGGTGAAGGCAACCTTCCCTTGCCGCTGGTTCCGCATGCCATTAACCCGGATTCAGGTTCCATAAAAATATAACCAAGCCCCGTCAACCTATCAATATTTTGGTGAACGATGGGATTCTCATACATCCTGAAGTTCATGGCAGGTATAAAAAGAACCGGAGAAGCGGCCGCCATAATGGTAGTGGAAAGCATATCATCTGCTATTCCGGCAGCAACCTTACCGATAATATTTGCTGTTGCAGGAGCAACAACAATGAGATCAGCTTTCTCAGCTAAAGATATATGTTGTATGTCCCATACCTTGGGCTCATCAAACATATCAACTATAACGGGATTATGGGAAAGGGATCTGAAGGTAAGGGGCTCAACAAATTTGGTAGCATTTTCAGTCATTATAACATGTACATCAGCATTAAGCTTTTTTAACCTGCTTACAATCTCCACTGACTTATAAGCAGCTATTCCGCCACAAACACCGACTACTACAGTTTTCCCCTTTAACAATACTCCCACCTCCCCGAAAAAAGTTAAGCATCAATCTTTATTTTAATGGTTAAAAAAGATTGTCCTATTTAATTCCGCTTTTTGTCCTTATGTATGTTATTTTTTCTTCGTTAATTTCATTTATTGCTACCGTGACGGCCTTATCAGAATTACATTCAGTAAGCTTATGAGCTCCCTCCGTAAGCTGTCTTGCCCTTTTCGCAGTAGCCACTACCAAGGTATATCTACTGTCAACCTTGGTAAGCAGAGAGTTTATACCCGGCTCAATCATAGTTGATTTATTTTCAATTCGATCCTTCATAATTAAGTGCAACCTCCCTCAGTTTAATTATTCAAAGGATTATATTCAAACCATTTTGTATTACTTCATCTTCAAATAACATATCTTTTACTTATACTGCTCAATTATTTTGCTGTTTCGACTTAATTTCAATTTCTCCGCCTTCAATATGCAACGTAAGCTTTCTACGGCATCGTAAACAACATCATTAACTATGACATAATCATAGTTTCCGATATAAGCCATCTCCTCCTTTGCCCTCTCCAATCGCTTTGTTACGATCTCAGGTTTCTCGGTTGCCCTTTGTTCAATTCTTCTTCTCAGCTCTTCAAAGGAAGGCGGCAATATAAATACTGAAACACAGTCAGAATATGCTTTCATTACATTTGCTGCTCCTTCTACTTCAATTTCAAGGAGACAGTAATATCCCTCTTTGATGGTAGATTCTATATATTCCTTTGGAGTACCGTAATAATTGCCGCAGTATTCTACCCATTCAAGGAGCTGACCCTTTTCAATCATCGATTTAAACTCATCCCGGGTTTTGAAGAAATAGTTCAGTCCCTCTGTTTCACCCTGTCTAATCGGCCTTGTCGTCGCCGATACTGAAAATCTGATCCTGTCGTCGCTATCTTTAAGTTGTTTCAAAACCGTGCCCTTGCCTGCACCAGACGGACCAGATACAATAACCAGTAGCCCCTCACGGAACATTTTTAAGTTCCCCCTATTCTTCAATATCTTCTTCCACTTCCACTACATCAGCTTCCTTGGTATTAAGCCTATGTGCCACTGTTTCAGGCTGAACAGCCGAAAGAATAATGTGATCGCTGTCTGTTATAATTACAGCCCTTGTTCTCCTTCCATAGGTTGCATCAACAAGCATACCCCTGTCGCGAGCTTCCTGTATTATTCTTTTTATAGGAGCGGATTCCGGGCTTACAATTGCTACCAGTCTGTTGGCTGATACAATATTTCCAAATCCTATATTTATTAACTTCATTAAAATACCTCCCACATCATTCAATATTTTGTATCTGCTCTCTAATTTTTTCCAATTCACTTTTTATCTCAACAACTTGATTCGTTATAATCAAATCGTTAGCCTTAGAGCCTATGGTATTAATTTCCCTGTTCAATTCCTGAAGAAGAAAATCAAGTTTTCTTCCCACCGGCTGGCTTAATCTCAAAGTTTCCCTAAGCTGCTTTATATGACTTCCCAGCCTCACCAGTTCCTCGTCAATATTGCATCTGTCTGCAAAAATAGCAACCTCCATAGCCATACGGTTTTCGTCCACAATCTGCTGATCCAATAATTCTTTTATTCTGCTCTCAAGCCTACATTTATATTCTTTCACAACTTCAGGTGCTCTTATGCTAATTTCTTTAATATTATTTTCGATAACTGTCGTTCTTTCAAGCAAGTCAAGCATTAGACCCTCTCCCTCAACCTGCCTCATACTAATCAAAGCAGCAAGGGCATCATTTAATGCTAAACTTAAAAGACTCCATATTTTTTCCTCATCCTCTTCAGGTTTTTCCACCCTCAAAACATCAGGAAATCTGGCTATAAGGGACACCGATATATCATCCTTCAAGCCAAATTCATCCCTCAAATACTCAACACTTCTGGAGTAAGCCTTAGCCAAAGTTTCATCAACGAAAATATCCTTTGAATCTTCGCCAAAATCATCGTAACTTATGTAAACATCGACTTTTCCTCTTGAGATATTCTTCCTTATTACTTCTCTGACCTTATCCTCCACAAAGGATATTTGTCTGGGCATCTTTATATAAATATCACAATATCTATGGTTTACCGTCTTTATTTCGACCATTAATTCTTTGCCGCCATCTTCAATTTTGCCCCTTCCAAATCCTGTCATACTTTTAATCATAATGCTGTCCATCCCCTTCATGGGTTCTCTTTATTCCAATAGGTATTATAACATAATTTTAGACAATTAAAAGGCTTTTGCTTTAATTTATATATGTTTTTTCTTAATATCTTCTATTTTCTTCACCTTAGAAAACATTCTGGCTGATACCAGCCAAAAAAAATGCTGTATTTATAAAAACAAGGTACTCTGACCCTAGTATACTTACTCTTGCAATATTAAAAAATGTGTATTAAAAGTTGTCGGTAACATTTTTTATTGCCTGCATTACTCTGGTTTTATCAAAGGGTTTTACAACAAAATCCTTGGCCCCAAGCTTTATTGCGTCTATCACCATAGATTGCTGACCCATTGCGGAAACCATGATGATGTTTGTATCGGGGCTGCACTCAAGTATCCCCTTTATTGCGGCAATACCGTCCATTTCGGGCATTGTTATATCAAGAGTCATTATGTCGGGCTTAAATATTTTAGCCTGTTCAATAGCCTCATAACCGTTCGCCCCCTCACCCACCACCTTATATGTCTTTTCTTCCTCGATCATCTTTTTGAGCAATGTACGCATAAAAACCGCATCATCAACAACAACAAATCTGAGATTTTTCATTTGCCAACATCTCCTAATTCATACATCAGTATTGACAAAACAGCAATTCCGGCAGTTTCTGTCCTTAGTATCCTAGGACCTAATGTTACCGGGTGTATTCCGTTTTCAACAGCCATATCTATTTCTTTTTCCGTAAAACCACCTTCAGGCCCAATAAACACTGAAACCCTCTTTATATCAGTCCTGTTTAAAATAACATTCTTTAGTCCGTTGCTTCTTTCCTTCTCATAAGGAATTAGGGAAATATCAAAATCTTTTGCAGCATTTATAGCCTCTTTAAAGGCTATCGGCAATTCCACCGAAGGAATGATACCCCTGTTGGACTGCTTGGCAGCTTCCATAGATATTCTATTCCATCTATCACATTTCTTCTGCTCATCTTTTTTGTTAGCCAGTTTTACAACAGTTCTTTCTGTAATAACAGGGACTATCCCTTTAAGCCCAAGTTCTACACCTTTCTGTATAACATAATCCATTTTATCGGATTTGGGCAATCCCTGATATAGAATAATTTCAACAGGAGGCTCTGTTACATTCTTTATCGATTGGATTATTCTGGTCTCAATCGAAGATTCGTTCAGATTCACAATTTCAACCTTATAGTCAATACCACTGCCGTCAGTAACTGTTATGCTGTCACCACTTCCCAGCCTCAATACCCTTTTTATATGATTAACATCTTCGCCGGATATAATAATTGAATCACCCGATATATTTGTGCTGTTTACAAAGAACCTGGACATCTTAAAGTCATCGCCACCCATTCTCCCATTTCAATTGTATCCTCGCACTCAAATCCCTCGCTCAGATATTTGTCTAACACTTCTTTTTTTCTTTCCTTAATAATGCCTGAAGCAATAAATAGTCCGTTTTCCTTCAAATAACATGGTATACTTGAAGATAAGTCAATTATAACATCGGCAATAATATTGGCAATAACCATGTCTGCTTTCTGATTTTTTATATCAGTCAAAACACCTTTAAAGGCCGTTACCAAATCTTCCACCCCGTTTATTTCACAATTTTCTTTTGTGACTTTTACCGCAACCTCATCAATATCAACAGCAGTAACCCTTGCTGCTCCAAGCTTACACGATATTATGGATAAAATACCTGAGCCACATCCAACATCAATGACACTGCACCCACTTTTCAGATACTTATCAAGAAAAACGGCACACATTTTCGTTGTTTCATGAGTTCCAGTACCAAACGCCATACCGGGATCCAATTCAATTACTATTTCATCGTTTTTATTATCGTATTTTTCCCATGTCGGCTTAACAACCAAACCATCGGTCAGTTTAAACGGCTTATAATATTTTTTCCACGATGTACTCCAATCTTCATCATCGACCTCACAATAGCCAATGTAGCCTTCACCCACGTTTAAAAAATTATTAATATAAGTTAGTTTTTCCTTGATTAGAGCAATAATTTCAAAAATATTTATATCTCCCGGAAAATAAGCTTTTATAATCACATCTTCGCCCAAAGAATTTAAAAACTTTTCATCCGCATAGTCCAATGAATTAGGCTTTAGTACCTCTTTTCTAATGTCATTGGGATCCTCTATGGCAACTCCTCCTGCACCTATTGATGTAAGCATATAGGATACTGCATCATATGCCTCCTCACTGGTCTTTATCTTGATTTCATTCCACTTCATTATTTGCCCTCCATTTTACATGCCCAGAACATCCCTCATTTTGTCAAAAAAACTTTTGCTCTGTTCATGTACCTCGTCACCTGTTAATTCAGCAAATTGCCTTAAGACTTCCTTCTGTTTTTCATTGAGCTTTTTAGGAACCTCAACACTTACTTTAACATGCTGTGTTCCCCTTCCGCTTCCTCTTAGTACGGGTATTCCCTTACCCTTAAACCTAAATACCGTACCGGTCTGAGTTCCTTCAGGGATAATTATCTTTTCCTTTCCTTCAAGGGTAGGAATCTCAATCTCAGCACCCAGTGCAGCCTGCACAAAAGTTATCGGAATTTCACATAAAATATCATAGCCATCCCTCTTAAAAATAGGATGCGGCTTTACTCTTATGGATAAATAAAGATCCCCAGGAGGTCCTCCTTTAACCCCAGGCTCTCCTTGTCCTCTCACCGGTAATATCTGACCGTCGTCGATACCTGCCGGAACACTAATCTCAAGTTTTATATGCTTTCTTACCCTTCCTTTCCCACTACAGCTTTCACAGGGCTGTGTAATTATCTTACCCTCACCATGACATGCATCACAGGTCTTTATATTCACAAATTGACCAAAAGGTGTCCGCTGCTTATACTGTACCTGACCCGTTCCATTACATTGATAGCAAGTAGAAGGCTGATGTCCCGGTTTTGAACCGGAACCTCTACATGTAGTACAAACATCCATCCTGTTTACTACTATCTTCTTTTTTACACCAAATGCAGCCTCTTCAAAGCTAACTTCCAAGGTATGCTTCAAATCGGCTCCCCTTTGAGGACCTCTTCTATTACGCGTGGTTCTGCTGCTAAAGCCACCTCCACCAAAAAATGTCTCAAATATATCGCTAAAACCATCAAAATCGAAATCGCCGAATCCGCCAAATCCGCCTCCCGCAAAACCGCCCGGATCTGTTGCCGCATGCCCGAACTGGTCATATTGAGCCCTTTTCTGTGAGTCACTTAATACCTCATAGGCTTCATTAACTTCTTTAAATTTTGCTTCAGCGGACTTGTCTCCAGGATTCATATCGGGATGATATTGCTTAGCCAACTTCCTGTAAGCCTTTTTTATTTCAGCATCGGATGCACCTTTTTTAACACCAAGGACTTCATAGTAATCCCTTTTGCCAGCCATCCAACCAACTCCTCCATATAAAATTCTATATTAATCGCACCATATATTTATATAAATTTGCCTATTTATACAAATTTGTCCAAACGCTCTTTTTTCTTCTTTCAGATTATACCACATAGGGATATTATACTGCAACGAAAGTTATTACAAGCTACAAGCATAATATGTAAGTATAGTTATGCAAAAGAGCCAAAGCCATCTTCATGACTTTGGCCTTTATGCCATTAATAACACGTCGATCCTAAAGTATTATCTCAATCCTACTAAAGCATTACTTGCCTCTCTGCACTTTAGCATGACAGAATACTCACCGCCTGAAAACCTGCTCTACAACTATTTGTCTTCGTCATCCACTACCTTGTAATCTGCGTCGTAAACATTCTCCTGTCCTCCGTCGGCTTCCTCCTGTGCATCTGTATTTTCACCAGCTTCCGGATTCGCTTGGTTTTGCTGGTATATCTTTGAGGAAATGTCGTAGAATGCCTTCTGCAACTCTTCTGTCGCCCTCTTAATTGCCTCTGTATCAGTCCCCTTTAAAGCTTCTTTTACCTTTTCTATTTCTGCTTCAACTTTCGATTTATCTTCACTGCTCAGTTTATCTCCAAGTTCTTTTAACGTCTTTTCTGATTGGAAAACCATAGAATCAGCATTATTTCTGATTTCCACGCCCTCTTTCCTCTTTTTATCCTCTTCTTCATACTTCTTAGCTTCATTTACAGCCTTTTCAATATCACTTTCCGACAGATTGGTAGATGCTGTTATTGTTATATTCTGTTCTTTTCCTGTACCCAAATCCTTTGCTGAAACATGTACAATACCATTGGCGTCAATATCAAAGGTTACTTCTATTTGAGGAACTCCCTTTGGTGCTGGGGGTATACCGTCAAGATTAAACTCTCCTAAGAGCTTGTTGTCGGCAGCCATAGACCTTTCACCTTGGAACACTCTTACCGTTACAGCTGTCTGACCATCTGCAGCTGTGGAGAAAACCTGACTCTTTTTAGTAGGAATTGTGGTATTTCTCTCAATAAGTTTTGTGAATACCCCACCCAGAGTTTCAATCCCAAGAGACAGAGGAGTCACATCAAGCAATAGAAGATCCTTCACTTCTCCAGTAAGTACTCCAGCCTGAATAGCGGCACCTATAGCAACACATTCGTCAGGATTTATACCTTTAAAGGGATCCTTGCCAAAATACTTTTTAACAGCCTCCTGAACAGCAGGTATTCTTGTGGAACCGCCAACCAAAAGAATCTTATCAATCTTATCCGGTGTCAGATCCGCATCCTTCATAGCTTTTCTTGTGGGTTCCATTGTCTTTTCCACCAGATCCGATGTTATTTCATCAAATTTTGCCCTTGTCAATGTGATGTCAAGGTGTTTTGGTCCCGTTGCATCAGCAGTAATAAAAGGAAGGTTAATATTCGTTGTAGTGACACCGGAAAGCTCTATTTTGGCCTTCTCAGCTGCTTCCTTAAGCCTTTGCATAGCCATCTTATCATTCTTAAGGTCAATTCCGCTTTCTCTTTTGAAGGTATCGATAAGATAATCTATTATTCTGTCATCAAAATCGTCTCCACCCAGCTTGTTATTTCCACTGGTTGCAAGCACCTCAAAAACTCCGTCACCGATTTCCAATATCGATACATCAAAGGTTCCGCCCCCAAGGTCAAAAACAAGAATTTTTTGATCGGTTTCCTTATCAAGTCCATAAGCAAGAGCCGCAGCCGTAGGTTCGTTGATTATTCTTAAGACTTCAAGACCTGCGATCTTACCGGCATCCTTAGTAGCCTGTCTTTGGGAATCACTGAAATAAGCAGGTACAGTTATAACAACCTGAGAAACCGTCTGACCAAGATAACTCTCTGCATCAGCCTTTATTTTCTGAAGAATCATTGCCGATATTTCCTGTGGGGTAAAACTCTTCTCATCGATCTTAACTTTCTTGTCAGTACCCATATCCCTCTTTATAGACATAACTGTCCTCTCCGGATTGGTTATAGCCTGCCTTTTTGCCACCTGCCCCACAAGCCTCTCATTTGTTTTTGAAAAAGCAACTACAGAAGCAGTAGTTCTTCCTCCCTCGGAATTTGGGATTACAACGGGTTCTCCACCTTCCATAACCGCCACACATGAGTTTGTGGTACCGAGATCTATACCTATAACTTTTGCCATTAATATCATCCTCCTTAAAATAAATTACATGAATTATTCAATTGAACCAAGAGAAACAAGTCAGTTCGCAACCTTAACCATACTGTATCTTATTACCTTGTCCTTTAATGTATACCCCTTTTGAAATTCCTCAACAATAACACTTTCACCATATTCCGGATCTTCAACATGCATCACTGCATTATGTAGATTAGGGTCAAATTTCTCACCTAAGGACTTAATCTCTTCCACTCCTAATTTTGCCATAACTTCTTTGAATTGGCGAAATACCAGATCGATTCCTTCTTTTAGCGATGCAGCATCAGCTTCCTTTGAGGATGCCTGAACAGCCCTTTCAATATTGTCAACTACCGGCAAGAAAGCAGCAACTATATCAACAGCAGCATCATTATATACGGATCCCATTTCCTTCGCTGTTCTTTTCTTATAGTTATCAAACTCTGCTGCAGTCCTCTGGAGCATGTTAAAGTATTCTTCACACTTTTTTGTTTTTTCCTCAAGCTCATTTTTAAGCTGCTCCATTTCCCGGTTATGAGCAGGCTTCTCCTCAGCAGCTATATTATCATTCTGACTCTTGTTTACCTCTTCATTATTGTTAATTTGACACTTATCCTGCTCTTTTTTATTTTGTTTGCCTGTCCCCTTCTCCTTCAAGATTATATAACCTCCCTTATCGATGAATTTTAAAGCTTTAAAAGCATTTAAGGTTCGTCCGAGCTTTTTCCCAACAACTTCTCTACTTCATCAACTATCCTGCTCTTCATGAAATTTACAGCCGCTAAAACCTTGGAATAATCCATCCTCGTCGGACCTATAACGCCTATTGTTCCAATAACAGTATTCCCAACTCTGTAAGTAGTTGTAACAAGACTGCAATCCTTCATTTTTTCAATCTTATTTTCCTTGCCGATCCTAATGTTAATACCTTTGTTGCCTTGAGATAAATCATTGAGCAGCCTGCCTAAAAGTTCCTTTTTATCCATAAGACCTAGAAACTCTTTTAACTTATCCACATCACTAAACTCAGGATAATTCAACATGTTTATAGTACCTTCAAGGTAAACCTCTGAACTGTCTATCTGATTAATACAATCAGAAACACCGTTTAAAATAGGCATTAAGACCTCCTGAGAAGGTCCTAACAAAATCTCTATCTCCCTAATTACAGGCATATTTATTTGATCTATTGTAAGACCTGACAACTTCTCATTGAATATGTTGGAAACGGTTATCAAATACTCCAGTGAAACCGTTTCGGAAATATTAATAAGGCTGTTCTTAACTATCCCTGAATTAGTTATTACAATAACAAGTGCCCTCCCCCTTTCAACCGGCATCACCTGTATAGCTTTTAAAACACTGTTTTTTCTTTCAGGTGTAGTTGCCATAGAAGTATACTTTGTAATCTTCGATACCACAGCCGAAACCTGCCTTAATAGTTGGTTAAGCTCATTTATTTTCACATCCATAGCGGACTTAATACTTAGCATCTCTTCCACAGTCAATTGACTGGCTTTCATTAGCTTATCCACATAGAATCTGTATCCCTGGTCTGATGGTACGCGCCCCGCAGAAGTATGAGGCTGTTTGATAAACCCCATTTCCTCCAGATCAGCCATTTCGTTTCTAATGGTTGCTGAACTGAGACCAAATTCATGCTTTCTTGCAACAGTTCTTGAGCCAACGGGTTCCGCAGTACTGATGTAGTCGTCGATAATTGACTGAAGTATCCTCTTCTTTCTATCGTCCAATAACATCATTATCACCCCTTTGTTAGCACTCTATCTTGCTGAGTGCTAATGCTATTCTTAAAATACCACCCTAGGTTTCTTTTGTCAAGATATTTTTGTGGATTATTATTTGCTTAAACCGAAAAGCTTATTCTTCTCATCATGCAAATCATACAAATTCCACAAACACCTGATTTGCAAGGTCCAGTCCCAGTTTGGTAAGCTTAATGAATCCATTACTGACTTCAATCAACCCCCTTTGTAAAAGGCTTTCTATCTGTCTTCTAAACACCTCAAATATATCCCTGTCAAACATTTCTCCAAACTCTTTAACCCTTACTCCCTCAATAAGTCTTAATCCCAGCATCACAAACTCCGACATTTCATCCTCTTTTGTAATGTGTAAAGGATTCTCTACAGGAGAACATCCCCGGTTTAAGATTCCTATATACTCTTCTATATCATAAACATTATTAAACCGCTGACCCTTAAAATATGAATGGGCTCCAGCCCCGAATCCAATATATTCACGTTCTTTCCAATAAATCATATTATGTGCACATTTAAAACCTTCCTTTGCAAAATTGGATATTTCATAATGCTCATAACCTAAAGACCCTAGTTTATCAATCGTATGCCAATACATCTTTCTGTCAACCTCATCGTCCACAGGAACAAGCTCTCCTTTTTTAAGTCTTGTGCCATATACCGTACCTTCCTCTATTATCAGGCTATAGCATGATAAATGTGCCGGCTTTAAGCTTGCGGTATATTCTAAAGTCTCCATCCAATCGCAAAAGGTCTGACCCGGAATCCCAAAAATCAGATCCACGTTAATATTGTCAAACCCCGCTTTTTGTGCAAAATTATAATTCTCGATGAATTCTTCAACCGTGTGAATTCTTCCTAACTGGGATAAAAGACGGTTCTGCCATGCCTGAAGGCCTATGCTTATCCTGTTTATTCCCACTGTCCTGTATGCCATTAGCTTATCAAAACTAAGGGTGCCCGGATTTGTCTCAATAGTGATTTCATAGCAGTTTTCCATCTCAAACGTATTTTTCATAAATTCGATTATTTCATATATATTATGTGCATCCACAAAGGAGGGGGTTCCTCCTCCGATAAACACAGTTTCAATGCTGTATCCTTTGAGTCTTTCGGCATACAATGCTATTTCTCTTTTTAAGGCATTAAAATATGCAGGGATAAAATCATCCCTGCATGGAAAAGAATTAAAGTCACAATACAGGCACTTTGCCTTGCAAAAGGGTATGTGAATGTAAATTCCTAGTCTTCTCCCGGTCTTCGTCATTTCTAACACCATCTCTTTTAAGTATCAAGCTTCAAAACACTCATAAATGCTTCTTGGGGAACCTCTACGCTTCCTACCTGACGCATACGTTTTTTACCTTCTTTTTGTTTTTCCAAAAGCTTTTTCTTACGTGTTATGTCTCCTCCATAGCACTTTGCCAGAACATCTTTTCTATATGCCTTGACTGTTTCCCTAGCAATGATTTTTCCACCAATACATGCCTGTATCGGTATTTCAAACTGCTGCTTTGGAATTGTATCTTTAAGCTTTTCTGCAATTCTCCTGCCCCGTGTATATGCCTTGTCCTTATGAACAATAAATGACAATGCATCAACAATTTCTCCATTTAACACTATATCCAGTTTTACAAGTTCGGATTTTTTATATCCCAACAATTCATAATCTAAAGATGCATATCCCTTGGTTCTTGATTTTAATGCATCAAAGAAGTCATATATTATTTCATTAAGGGGCATCTCATAAGTCAATATTACCCTACCTTCATCAATATATGACATATCCTTGTACACTCCGCGTCTCTCCTGAGACAATTCCATAATATTACCCACAAACTCCGAAGGACTCATAATGGTTGCTTTAACAATAGGCTCCTCCATGCTGTCTATCTCCGCCACCGGTGGCAAATTGGTGGGATTGTCTATAAAAAACGTCTCACCATCGGTTCTTGTAACTTTATATATAACACTAGGTGCTGTAGTTACCAAGTCAAAATCAAATTCTCTTTCTAAACGTTCCTGTATTATTTCCATATGAAGAAGTCCTAAAAAACCACATCGAAATCCAAAACCCAGAGCAATGGAAGATTCCGGTTCAAAGGTCAGCGAAGCATCATTGAGCTGGAGCTTTTCCAATGCATCACGAAGGTCACCGTATTTTGACCCATCTGCAGGATAAATACCGCAAAAGACCATGGGATTTACCTTCTTATAACCGGGAAGAGGCTCCTTTGCAGAATTTTCCACCAAGGTAACCGTATCGCCCACCCTTGTGTCCTTGACATTCTTTATGCTTGCGGCTATATAACCTACATCTCCAGCTAAAAGTTCAGAACAGGTATCATGACCTCCGGGCTTCATGTAACCCACCTCCGTAACCAAAAAATTCTTTTTGGTATACATCATCCTTATCTCATCACCTACCCTGACACTTCCCTCCACCACTCTTATATACACGATAACACCCTTATAGCTGTCATAATAGGAATCAAAAATAAGGGCACGAAGAGGGGCATCCACATCACCCTTCGGATATGGGACTACACTCACCACACTCTTAAGAACAGCATCTATATTGATACCGTTTTTAGCAGAAATAAGGGGAACATCCGAACAATCCACCCCTATGACATCCTCTATTTCCTTTTTGACCACATCAGGCTGAGCACTGGGAAGATCAATCTTGTTAATCACGGGCAATATTTCAAGATTATGTTCTAAAGCAAGATACACATTAGCCAGTGTCTGTGCTTCTATTCCCTGTGTCGAATCAACTACAAGTATCGCCCCTTCACACGCAGCAAGACTTCTGGATACCTCATAATTAAAATCCACATGTCCTGGGGTATCTATAAGGTTCAGAACGTATTCTTCTCCGTTATCGTCTTTATATGCCATACGTACAGCCTGAGCCTTAATAGTAATACCTCGCTCACGTTCAATATCCATGGTATCTAAAATCTGGTTCTCCATTTCCCTTTCTGTAAGAACACCAGTGGCTTCTAAAAGTCTATCTGCAAGAGTCGATTTTCCATGATCGATATGTGCAATTATACAAAAATTCCTTATCTTCTTTTGTCTTTCACTTGCCATTTATTCATCCTCCTACCAGTTAAGGGAGCATATTTCAAAATTGAACCGTTATATAACACCTCGGTTCAAAGAAAATTTTTCGATTGTAGAAAAAATAAGTTTTATCAGCAAATTATTATAACATAATAATCAAACAAAAAGAAGAAGTTTTTGCACATTGGGCACGGTAAAAGCATGAACCCATCTCCTGCCAATACTCTCACAAGAGAGTTTTTTAAAATGCCATTTCAGCATTTAATATTCAGGCAAGAAAATCATTTTTTAAGAAATGCCCC
>JAAYTO010000267.1 GCA_012523755.1 Clostridium sp.
GGTTCAGGATTTTGCCTCCAGCTTCCTTCAGATTCCACGTCGCCGTGGACACCCTTGCTCTTGGCTAACGGTTCCTACTACCAAGCCCGTAGTGGACTTTCACCACCAAGTTGTTGCCCATGCTGGGCACACATAAAAGAGAAGAGCCCTCAAGCCCTTCTCTTTTTATATTTCTTTATTTATAAACAGTCTCATTGCATTTTGACCTAAAATCAGTCTCTTCTGTTCGTCACTTATCTGCATATTTAAGAACCTTTTTAAGTCATGTCCGGGACTGCCCCAGGGATAATCGGAACCAAACACCAGCCTTTCTGCACCAACTTTTTCGACTACATTCTCAACAATTTCATCCTCAACCCAGCTGGGTTCATTCGTTTCGAGAATTGGAGGATATCCGGTTATAACAATTGAGGTATCAAAGAAAACATTTTCATATTGCTGCGAAAGCCTTAAGACATCCTCCACACTGCCATCCGCCATATGAGTAAGAATAAAAGGAATGTTCTTGTACATATTTATAAGCGGTTCGATAGTATCTACATCGGAATACTCATTAAGCCTTGCATTTGCTACTCTCCCACAATGAAATACTATCGGGAAAGCGATTTCATTACAAATCCCATACATGTCTTTTAGCCTCACACTCTTAGGATCAAAGCCCTGAGCCATAGGATGCAATTTGACACCCTTTGCTCCTTCATCTATATATTCTGTAAGCAAACAACCAAAGTCACCCTCCATATCGGGATGAAAACTAACCAGTGGTATAAGTGCCGGATGTTTTTTTGATGCATCCAGAGCCCATCTATTATTTTGATCTAGGATTTTAGCCGGTGCAAAGTTTGCCATAATCGTGCAGTCTATACCGAGGTCTTTCATGTTGTTTAAAACATCATCAATAGTTCCCGTTCCAGGATTTTCGAACTCTATGCTATACGCCCTGTTGAAAGATGTCCGTATTTTAAAAGAAATCTCATCGGACATAAAGGTATGTACATGTCCGTCTATAACCTTAAAACTGTTTATCATCTCATAAATTACCTCTTCTCTTTTTCAAATATAGTATCCAAGCTTTCCAATAGGAGAAGCATTCTTTAAAATTTATATCATCTTTTTTCAATAAAGCCCTCTCCTAAAACCTGCGATAGTAACCACTTGTCCATAACACAAGCGGCACTAAAGAATATTATAAATCATTATTTCCACGTTATCAATTAATATATAGATGTCAAGAAAAGTGTTCCGAAAACTTAAGTTTCGCTTCACAATGTTTTTTCCACATTTTTCTTTGCATAAATCGTATGTATCCAATGTGAAAAAAGAAATTCTTTGCACGTATTTTAAAGTCTGCTATAATAAATTTACATCGTTTCACTTTGTGGAATGGCACTATAAATGTAAAAGGAATTGATTAATATGAAATACGTGTTAATTTTAGGAGATGGAATGGCAGATTACCCAATCCAACAGCTTGATAACAAAACTCCCCTTCAATATGCAAAAAAAGACAATATCGATTTTCTTGCACAACACTCGGAAGTAGGTCTGGTTAAAACCATACCCGATGGAATTCCCCCGGGAAGTGATGCAGCTAATCTCTCCGTTATGGGATACAATCCAAGGGAATATTATACTGGGCGTTCACCCCTTGAAGCCATAAGCATGGGTATAAACCTGTCTGATACCGATGTGGCCATAAGATGCAACTTGGTAACACTGTCGGAGGACGAGGATTATAACCAAAAAACTATGATTGACTATAGCTCTGATGAAATCTCTACTGAGGAAGCAAGGGAGCTGATTAATGAGGTAAACAGGCACTTGAAAAGCCAAAATATCAATTTTTACCCGGGAATCAGCTACCGTCATTGCATGGTGTGGAATAATGGTGCCACAGGACTAAACCTTACTCCTCCCCATGACATACTTGAAAAGAAAATTGCCAACTACCTTCCGAAGGGGGAAAACACCAAATTATTATTGGATATGATGGTAAAGAGCTATGACATTTTGAAAAACCATCCCGTTAACAAAGCTAGAATAAGCAAAGGGCTCAGACCTGCCAATTCCATATGGCTTTGGGGAGAAGGTAAAAAACCCCTTTTATCAAAGTATTATGACAAATATAAAATTAACGGGTCTGTTATTTCAGCCGTTGATCTCATAAAGGGAATTGGAATATTGGCAGGACTTAAAAATGTTGATGTAGAAGGTGCCACCGGCAATATACATACCAATTTCATCGGTAAGGCCCAAGCAGCCCTGAAGGAATTGGAATCCGGTCAGGACTTTATATATCTTCATTTTGAAGCACCGGATGAATGCGGGCACAGGTATGAGATCGAAAACAAGGTAAAGTCCATTGAAATAATTGATGAACAGGTTGTGGGAACAATTTTAAAGGGTCTTGAAAAATATGAAGATTATAGACTTCTCATTCTCCCGGATCACCCTACACCGCTGTCTTTAAGGACTCATACATCGGATCCTGTTCCTTACCTTTTGTATCAAAAATCTAAACCCAAAATGTCCGGCATCGCCGGATATGACGAGGTACAGGCTGCAAGTACAAATATTTTCTTTGAAGAGGGCTATAGGCTGATGGATCATTTTATATTGGATTAAGCCTAGCTGTTTGGAGCTTATAGAGGAGTTTTATAGCAATGCATATTATTGCTTTAGTGGAGAAAAATATAAAAGAAACATTATAAAGCAAGTTTTAGTGCCGATATTTTTCTCCACTCATATTTGACATACTCGCTTTAAGACAATAAAAGGTGCAGAATTTTTAAAAATTGTATTCAATAAAAACTGCTCCATAAAGCCTTATACATTCTTTTTCTTTCTCTAGAAGACAGAGCTTCCATCTTGATTCATCATAAGTGTCACCTTTGTCAAATACAACTATCCTATTAACCATTATTTTTGCAATTTCATTGTTAATGCCATTTATTTTAAGACTGTCCCTAAATTGTTGAATCATCTCACTCATATTACAGGATTCAGTATTTTTCACTTTCAGCATTTCCATCTCTTTCTTGATGGATGATATATCCCTTTCCAACTGTTGATTCATCCTTAAAAAAAGATTGTCGGATATCTTTTCATCAAGTCTATCTTGGTATAAAGTTTCTTGGTGCTTTTGCTTTGTCTCCATCTTTTTTTGTAGCCGTTTATAAACAGTTCTCCAATCTTCCATTCCCCTGTCTTGTAAAAGCTTTCTTAATATTTGCTCCGCTATTTCATTGTCATTTAAAAGCTCTTTTAGGTCATTTAAAATTATACTGCACAATTCCCGCTCCCGGATGTGGTGGCTAGTACATATAGATCTTCCATTTTTACCATAGCTGCTGCAAATATAACTCATGGGCCTTTCCTTCCTTTTTCTTGCAAACATAATGCTTCCACAGGCTCCGCAGAACATCATACCTCTGAATACATGCAAAACGCCTTTGTGGGGTCCAGCTTTGTTTCTTTTTTCATTCCTTATCCTTTGAACCTCATAAAACTCCTCCTTCGAAATAATTGGCTCGTGAGTGTTCTCGGTTATTACCCAGCAGCTTTGGGGAAGACGCCGTGTTTTTTTACTCTTAAAGCTGATCTTTTCACTAACACCCTGAACAGTATCTCCCATATAGACCCTGCTGCTAAGAATCCTCATCACCCCTACCGCATTCCAAAGACCCATTGACGGAGACTTTACCCCGTCTTGATTTAATTTGCCGGCTATGTAACTATAGCCAAAGCCCTCCCTATAAAGTCTATAAATTCTTTTGACCGTCTCGGCCTGTTCTTTGTTTACAACCAGCTTGTTTTTTTCATGCTGTGATTTCTCGTAGCCATAGGGTGCATTGCCTATGTACTCACCCTTTTGTATCTTAAACCGCAGGTTAGTTCTGATTTTTCTCGAAATATCGCGCACATACCGCTCGTTGTACCATGTGTCAATACCCACAGTGTCATTGTCCCTTATGCTGTCATACCTTCCGTCAAAAGTAATAACCCGAACTCCCTTTTCCTCCAAAAAATCAAGAAATAAGAGGGTTTTTGCGTTATTTCTTCCAAGCCGCGACAGATCCTTAATTATTAATAGATCTATCTCACTCTTTGCCACATCTCTTTTAAGTTCTTCTATTCCCTTCCTCTCAAAACCAGCTCCAGAAACATTATCGTCAATATAAATTCCTTTTATCTCTCCTAATTTGTTTTTTTTTACGTAATCAATGAGAAGATCTCTTTGAGTTTCAATTGTCTCATAATTCTCCTCATTTTCATCCCGGCTCTCTCTTACATATATTCCTATTTTATGTGCAGTAAAGCTATCAACGTTTGTAATAACATCTCACCCCTTCTATTTACGGGTTCTATCCAAAAACAGCTGAAAAATTTTTAATAAAATCTCATCGATTTTCAAACTTCTTTTATGTTTTTTTATAACAATCCTTGATTTAGAATCCCTGTTTTCCATGCCTTGTCACGCTCGGATATTGATACTTAAGTAATATATATGCTCTAGGACAATATATTAAAAATTGTCCAAAACACATTTTAGGGTGCATTAAAGAAATGTAAAGAAAAACACTCTAGAAACTCAACTTTATTTCATATTGTTCTTCATGTAAATAAATGTAAACCGCATTTTGTTTTGGGTGTATGCAATAAATGCGAGAAAGATATGGAATGCTGGAAATTAATACTTCTTTCTTTTTGACGAAGAAGGAATTTCTAAATCACAACGGTACTTTGCTACAGTCCGACGAGATATTTCAAGTCCTTCTTTTTTAAGGATTTCAACTATTTGATTATCAGTCAAAGGATGCTTCTTGTCCTCCGAATTTATTATATCTTTTATCCTTTCCTTAATACTGTTGCCGGTGGTTTCTTTCCCCGATGCAGCTAAAACCCTCGGAGGAAAGAAATATTTCATATCAAAAACTCCCCATGAACATTGCAGATATTTACCACTGACGGTTCTGCTCACAGTGGACTCATGGATATCAAGTATTGCAGCAACCTCTTTCATTGTAAGAGGCTTAATATAACCCTTTCCCTTGTTAAAAAACTCAATCTGACTGTTCACTATATGCTCTGACACCTTAATAAGTGTGTTATTTCGCTGTTGTATACACTTTATCAACCAAACTACGCTGTCTAGTTTTGATTGGATAAATTTTTTAGCTTCGGTATTTATATCCTCTTTCAGTATCTTCCTGTAGTAGCTGCTTGTGGTTATAGCAGGTATGGATTCTTCATTTAGAATCACCTCAAGTCTGCCATCTATTTTCTTTACTATAACATCGGGAACAATGTATTTAACACCGTCAAGTCCATAAAACTCCCTACCTGGTCTTGGCTCTAAGGTTTTTATAAGCTCCAACACCTCGGCCACTCTTTTTATACTAAGCCCTGTTTCTTTTGCGATTACGGATAATTTATTATTAGCCAAGTCATCTAAGTGGTTTCTGACTATATTTAATATATCCCTGTCCTGTACTTTTATCTGGTTCAGCTGTATCAAAAGGCATTCCTTCAAATTTCTTGCACAAATGCCCGGTGGATCAAAAGTTTGTAAAAGGTTTAGGATTTTTTCAGCCTTGCGGATAGTAATGTTAAAAAAAGCCGCCACCTCGGAAAGATTTGTGTTAAGATACCCATTGTCATCAATATTGTCTATCAAATACTCAGCTATTTCAATATCTATTCCACTCATGGATAAGGCATGAAGCTGAAGAAGCAGATGTTCCTTTAAAGACAATCCAACAGTAGAATTATCTAAAAATGACCCATTGACATGCTTCGGTGAATCATCATGCTTTACCTCTATATCATAGTAATCATCATTTTCCAGTTCTTCAGCCTCATCATGAGTCTCTGAGAAAGGAGAGCTTATCTCCAAAGCAGGATTTGTCTCCATTTCTTTAAGAATATATTCGGATAATTCCTGTGAATTCATTTTAAGTATTTCAATCGCCTGTCTTAACTGGGGTGTAAGTATTATTTTCTGCGATTGCATAAGACTTAAATCAAAATAAAAATCCAATTTGCTTCCCATCCTTTAAAATTATTCAAGCTGCTTGATAGACCCCTTTCATAACAAAAAACATGCATGCATTGTTTTACTGTCATAAAAGCCATATCCTACCCTTTTTTATTTCACAGGTCGATATTATAAAGGTTTTATTATTTTCTGTGCACCCTATAATATCTGGTTTAGCAGAAAAACCACCGAATACAAAACATACAATAACAGGCTCAAAAATACCGGCCAATGTCGTACTACTGATATAATATCCCTTATTATGCTTGTTCTTGAAGGCTTTAATTCACATTTATCCTTTGTTGTATTATGAAAACAAAAGAGCAAAAAGGCCATAACAATGAAACAAATTATTCCAAAGGTCGCCACCGCTATAAACTGATCCTCGGTTATTTTTGTACTATCCCCTGTACCTACCCACCTACTTGAAAAATACTGTACCAGCACTGATAGCACGTTGTTTACAAAGTGTGCCAGCATGCCGGCAAATATAGAATCGGTTCTAATCACATAATATCCTATTAACATCCCTAAGAAAATAGGTCCCGAAAGGTTTTTGAGATCAAAATGAAAAATCCCAAACAGTATGGATGAAATCACCACAGCATTTATAGAACCTCTGCTTTCATAAGCCTTTAGCAGAATACCCCGATGCAATATTTCTTCGCATATAGCCGGTGACACTGCCACTACAAGGATTGATAGAATAATATCCCCAAAATTTTGCGGCACAGGTAGGGATTCTCCTAAAATATAACCTGTAGACTGTAAAATATAGACTATCATAACATTAAGTGACGAAGCCCCCATATACGCAGGTATGGAAATCAAAAGAATTAAAACTCCCGGCAAAGCACGAAATTTGTTGATTTTCAATGTTTCCTTTATGTCTATTTTTTTTACAATCAGGTACAGAAGCACCGGAAAAAGAATGAAATAAAACTGGTTTATAATTAGTATTAAATAGTTGTTATCCGACAAAAAACCAAAACAGTATCGATCAACAACTTTGATCCCTAAAAAATAAACTAAATTCAATACTACTACAGCAAAAAATACTTTGTTTGCTCCGGTTTCCGTTATCCTGCTATTCACGGCTTTATCCTCTCAAAAATCTTTGATTAAAACAACTCTGCTTTCGGTAACAATTGCATCCAAAGAAACATCGTGCTCTTCTTTTGGGATGTTTTCAATCACCTGCAATTCAAAAGCAATTCCCACCTTGAGGCATCCATCTTTTACTTCTTTTAAAAAAACATCATAATAGCCCGCACCATAACCAATCCTATTTCCTTTAGTGTCAAAGGCAACTCCTGGCACAATCACCATATCGATTTCTTTAGGATCAATTTTTCTCGAAAGCTCCCCTACAGGCTCTAATATCCCAAAGGTACCTGGTTTTAAGCCGTTTGTATGGTCTTTCGGCTCGTAGGCACATATTTTTTTTATTCCCTGAAAGGATTCGATCAAAGGAAAGGCCAAGGTTTTTCCAAGTTTTAAGCAATGTTCTGTTAAAAAACCTGTCATGACCTCATTTTTAAAGTCCATATAAGCCATTATAATTCTGCTGTCTTTGAACTTTTCAAAGGAAGTAAGCTTATCTGTAATCCGGATACTCTTCCCTACAACCTCATCCTTTATAAGCCCATTTCTTTTATCCAATATTTCTTTTCTGATGTCTTTTTTACTCTTCATCCCATCACCTAAAGCCCTTTTATTATTACGCAAAATATGCTGCCAAAAGACCAAACAATATCATCATAATAAAAAACACAATCATAGAAGATATCAAAATAGCCTTGCCGAAGGATTGCTTGTCTTCATCCTCCCCAGCATTCATAAAGACTATACCGGCTATTACTCCAATCAATTGTCCGATTCCCGGCAAAATATTTGATAATGTAACCAAGAAAACCTTAAGACCGTTCCCCATTGATGGAACCCTATCTGAAGTGCTGACTTTTTTACTGTGCGTTATTGTATTATTCTTATAAACACCTTCATTGGCGGCTGTCTTTCTTATTTCATAACCGGCTGCCGTACCATAATTTATATTCTCTTGAGCAGACACTGCCTTTTTGGCAAAACCTCTCTCATCCTCCCGGACATAGCCTGGGTCTTTTGGGATATTGCTTGTACCTTCCCAAACATTGCTTTCATTCTTTGGAATATTGCTCTCATTCTCTAGGACATTACTTGTATTCTTTTGAATACTGCCCGTCTCGCTCCAAATACTTCTTTCACCCTTATAAATACTGTTTTCGTTGCCAAGGTTAATATCTGCTCCCGAATGTGCCTTGTCTACTCCCAGTAAGCTTCCACAATATGGACAACGCTTATACTCTGCCGCAATGCTTTCACCGCAGAAGCTACAGACCCTATTGAAGTTATTGGTGTTATCCATAAATTTATCCTCCCCGTAACACAATGATTATGCTTTAACCCGAACAACATTACATGCCTTAAACTAATTAATTCTGCAATGCCGGAAAAAATCCTTCCATCCTTCTTACAAAAACACCACTTTAACAATATCAGGTCATCAAGTACACTCGTTTTTGATTTCTTCTTGGTTACTTCACTGCTTTGAAATAATACAATCAACTGGACGAGGAAGATTTTTTTCCTAGAACTTCTTTTCACTGTTTTACAATAATACAATCAACTGTTTTCAGGCATATAATTATCAATTTCGGCATCATCAAAGGTTCCCATTTTCATATACGCCTCAAAAGCTGCATCAATTATATGAAATGCAAGGGCAGTTCCTGTTCCTTCTCCAACCCGCATCCCAAGATTCAGCATGGGCTCCAACCCCAGTTCCTTCATAACTTTCCTGCTCCCGGGTTCTGCCGAGCCATGGGAAGGAAAAACATATGCCAGAACCTTTGGTTCCATCCTCACAGCCAAAAGAGCTGCACAGGAGGAAATAAAGCCGTCAATTAATATGGGAATCCTATGGGTCGCAGCACCAATAAAGCAACCGACCAATCCCGCTATATCAAATCCTCCCAGTTTCGCCAAAACATCAATAGGATCATCGGGATTGGCTCTGTTTACTTCTATCGCCTTTTTTACCGTTGCAATCTTTTTCACAAGACCCTGATCCGACAATCCTGCTCCTCTTCCCACCATATCCTCTACCGGTGAGCCGGTCAAAACAGAGGATACAGCACTGCTAGTAGTGGTATTTCCGATTCCAACCTCTCCGGTTCCCAATAGGTTATACCCCTTTTCGTGCAAATCCTTCACAACACATATTCCGGTCTCTATCGCACGGATTGCTTCCTCCCTTGTCATTGCGGGACCCTTTGCTATGTTCCAGGTTCCCTTGCGGATTTTGCGGTTCAATAAACCTTCACACTCAAGGTCTCCATCCACCCCAATGTCAACAACAGTTATATCGGCTCCTGCATGTCTTGTAAAGGCATTTACCGTTGTAATTCCCTTAAATAAGCCTCTTGTAAGATATGAAGTAACCTCTTTCGGGCAGGAAGTAACTTCCTCTTCCACCACCCCGTTATCGGAACACATTATTACTACCGTTTTCTTATCTATCGAAGGATAAACCTTTCCCCTGATGCCCGCAATCCTACAAATAATCTCTTCCAGTACGCCTAGACTTCCGGCAGGTTTGACCAAACTGTCCAGCCTTCTTTTAGCCTCATTCATAGGCTCATCGTACAGCTGTCCAATGGATTTCAATATATCATAAAGCATAGTAAGCCCTCCCTAATTGCTTTATCATGGCTGTATCAGCCCGATGTATATAAAAAATTATATTGTAATTTCAAGGATAAATCAAACGGCATTCAAATTTTGAGGCATATTTAAAAAAGTGAGAAAGAGAGGAGTATTTACAGGTTCTACACCTGCGAAACATGCCTATAATCCTAACAAAGTGGCTTCACCGGAAAAAGTATTTACAGGCTCTGCACTTGCGAAACCTAAGTTTATGGAATATTTTTCTTTGCGAAAAAAATGCATCCCAAATCTTCAGGTATATTCAAAAAAATAGAGGCTTACAACCCAACACAGATTTTACAAACTCGAGCTGGATTTTCAGCCTCTTTAGCCTCAAACTTTAGTTTATGAAATTATAATACCCCTGCCTAATGCTTCACTTGGTCAAGGGGCATCAGATCCAGATGAATTATCTCATCGTTTATTGCCTCTCTTTGAACCTCCTGAATCTTTGCCTTTATTTTCTGTCCGTTAAAATCAACATTCAAAAGAACATCCTTGCCCTTCTTATCTAGAATAGGCTTTATTTCATCCCTCATAAAAGTAATAGGAATGCTCTTATCGTCTTGGTAAAGAACTCCAGGAATCATTCCCTCCCTTTTTATCTTTCTTACTGCCGACGTCCCCGACTTCTCCCTATTTTTAACACTGATATCATGCTCCTCCATATAAAGCCTCCTTTGTTAGTAATGGCACATTGTGGTATATCATCCTTTACTAACAAAGTATTCCCTATCAAATTATGATTAATACCTTTTCAAGACAGAAGCATTCATTGCTCTTGAGACGCATATGTACCAGCTTCATTGTAATATAAGTATAGCAATGCCTTAATTATGTCATTACAATTCTCGTATGTTACTGCGTGGATATCTCCCTTATTTACCTGAATAAAAAGTCTCATCTTATGCTTGTCGCTATTATCTATGACCGTGCTTATCATGTCAATTGCTTCAAGAGGCTTGTTATAAACATAAATCCACTGTTCCACATCACTGTCCATATTCAGCTCCTTCTGATAGAACCTTTGTAAAAAATTCTTAATTTCTCCGGGTTTTTGTGACAATAAATTTACAGTAACATACATGTAATGAATTCCTCCTACTTTTTTTGTTTTTTAAAAAAGAAAGCATACCTCATTGTGAAAATTCAACGTAACAATAAAGAAACCTTTTTGTAATTTTTTCTTCCAAGATATCATTGACATAACAGTATTATAAATAATTATTTTTGAAATAATATAAACATAGGAAACTGGAATTAGGAAAATGCTGTGAATTTAACTTCCTGATAAAAGTAAAGGTATTTGTCATGTAATGAATCTATAAAGAAGTGGAGGGAATCAACAGCAAATATTGCTTGACTGTTGGGTAATTATGAGAAGAGGATTGGAAACAGTAAAAAAACTCGGCTTGGCTTTAATAATAATAAATATTTTATTTTGTGGTTGCAGCAATAAAGGTTCAGACAAGAAGGACACTAGCCCAAAACAAAAGCAGCTCGGAACTGAGGAGGAAGGAGATAAAATTCCCGAACAATTGGAAAGCATTGAAAAGAGCATTGAGTCAATAATTAAGACACTGGACGGTCCTGCCGTTGAAGTAAAAAGAAGGGGTGAGCAGGAAGAACCTGAGGATAGAGAACAACAAGACATAGACAATAAAAAACCTCAGAATAATGACAAAATGCAAAATCCCGATAAACAGCAAAACGATAAAAGCCAAGAGGAAGACCAAAGCAATCAAGGCAAACAGCAAGATGAAGGACAACAAAATAATCAAGGTGAAAATGGCGAAAATAAAGAACAGGCTTTTACTGCCAAAGGGGATAAAGCACAAGAAGATCCATGGAAGGATATTGACAAAGTTATAAACAGGTTGCATTATCAATGGAATAGCTATAAACCCATGGCTGTTAAGAAAAATGCAAACAGCAACTTAACAGATGGCTTTAGCTCGGCTCTAAATAGCCTGACAAATACAGTCATAAGCAAAAATAAAACAAACACTTTATTGGCTGCCAGTTATTTATATTCCTTTGTACCCGACCTTTATGCACTGTACAAAACTCAAACTTCCCCTGAAATTAAAAGGATTCGGTACTATACCCGTAACGCAATACTCAATGCAATGACCGCCAATTGGGAACAGGCCGATACGGATATGTCAAACTTGAAATCTACCTGGAATATATATAAAAACCTTATTCCTGGGGAACAGCAGGAACAATCAAGCCAGCTAGATTACTCTATTTACGAGCTCGAGAATGTTATTAAAGAAAAAAACCAACCCCTTTGTGATATTAAGGGACGGGTGATAATTTCTAATATTCAGGCTCTGGAAGATGCCATGGAAAAAGGCTCGAATAAGGAGGATTCACAGGAAGGTTTACCCTTGTGATTTTTCTCAAGTCCCTAACAGAAGTAATTTTCAGAGGGCTAAAAACAGAGTAAGTGCCTTTTAACATATTCAAATACTGTAAATTTGTTGTGTTAAAAAGTACTGGTATTATGGTATATAATATAATATTATATTATATAATTACTTGGGGCTCTTAACAGTCTTGTAATTGGCTTTTTATCTGTCAAGAGCCATAGAAGGGAAAGTTTCCAATGAAAGTTATGGGCTTGATTGTTGAGTACAATCCTTTTCATAATGGTCACCTTCACCATCTTGAAGAGTCAAAAAAAATATGCGGTGCCGACTATACTGTATGCGTTATGAGCGGAAACTTTATCCAGCGTGGCGAACCGGCTATTGTAAACAAGTGGGCAAGGGTAAATATGGCTCTGTCTTCTGGTGTGGATTTAATAATTGAGCTGCCCTTTCCCTATGCCATGTCCAGTGCGGAATATTTCGCCTCCGGGTCTGTTAAAATACTAAACGACATTGGAATCGTAGATTTTTTATGCTTTGGAAGCGAACATGGAAATATTGGTGGTCTTGACTTTATAGCTCAGCTTCTTATTGATGAACCCAAGGCTTATAAAAGCTTTTTAAAGCAAGAACTGGACAAGGGGATATCCTATCCTGCAGCCCGCGAAACAGCTATAAAAGAATACATCAAACATACAAATACAACAAAACGAGTCTATGGGGAAGGCTTGCTTTCTTCTTCAAATAACATCCTTGGTATTGAATACCTCAAAGCACTAAAAAGGATTAATAGCAAAATAATCCCCTTTACAATAAAGAGAATTAATAATGAATACGGCACAAAACAGATTACTGGTAACATATCCAGTGCCACATCAATAAGGAATTTTATTTCCACGAACTCCTTTTCAGCATTAAAAGATGTTCTTCAAAAAGTGCTTCCCGAAACAAGCCTTAATATACTGCTTGAAGAAATAGTTGAAGGACGGGGACCGGTTTTTGTAGAGGATTTTTACGCCATTATTACATCACTATTAAGAAGGATGAAAACAGGACAAATCAAAGACTATCCCTATGTTTCTGAAGGTCTTGAAAATAGGATAAAAGCCGCTGCCAACTTATCCGGTACATATGATGAACTGGTAGAGGGCATCTGTACAAAAAGGTATACAAGAACCAGAATACAAAGAATACTCATAGGCATACTGACAGGAATGACCTTGGAGCAAATGGACATATTCAACCGTCATAACGGTCCCCAATATGCCCGGGTCTTAGGCTTTAACAACAAAGGAAAACAGCTTCTTTCTTTAATTAAGCAAAGGTCACTGATCCCCTTGGTGATGAAGACTGCAGACTTTATTAAATCCTGCAATCCCCTATTAAAAAGCATGCTTGAATTAGAGGCATTGTCAACGGATATTTATGTGCTGGGATATAAAAATACATCCTTTAGAAAGGCCGGTCAGGAATTTACACAAAATGTCATAATAAAAGCCTAGGGGGGTACTAAGCCCCCCTGATTTTTATTGCCTAAAAAGTTCATTAATTTTTATTCACTCACTGTTAATGGGTGCAAAGTGAAAAAACAGCATTATATGACTTAGATTATACCTCCATTATAATAGGTAAAATCATTGGTCTTCTCTTTGTTTTCTCAAACAAATAGTCCTTTAGTGCATCCCTTATAATGCTCTTTTTTGTTGACCAGTCATTCTTTTTCTTATCTTCACATTTTTGCAATGCGGTTTTGCACACTTCTCTTATTTCGTCCATAAGATCCTCCGACTCCCGGACATAAACAAAACCTCTTGATATAATATCAGGACCTGCAATAACATTCCCAGTGTCACCTTCTATCGTAATGACTATAACAATGAGACCGTCCTGCGACAGATGCTTTCTATCCCTTAATACAATGTTCCCTACATCTCCTACACCAAGTCCGTCAACTAATACTCTTCCCGAAGTAACACTGCCGTTAATTCTAGCTGAATCATTGGTAAGCTCTAAAACCTTCCCAATATCCATAATAAAAATGTTTTCCATCGACATACCCAGCTCATTGGCAAGATTTGCATGCTGCTTTAAGTGACGGTATTCCCCATGTACAGGTAAAAAGAACTTAGGCTTTATCAAGCTGTGAATAAGCTTTAACTCTTCCTGACATGCATGACCGGAAACATGTATATCCGCTAAGGCTTCGTATATTACTTCTGCTCCTTTTTTGAAAAGCTCGTTTATTACCTTTGAAACCAGCTTTTCATTACCGGGAATAGGGTTAGCTGAAATTATCACCAGATCCCCAGGCACAATTTCAACTTTTTTGTGTTCGCCTGAAGCCATTCTGGTCAGGGCAGACATTGGCTCTCCTTGGCTGCCTGTCGTAATTATAACCAGTTTTTCCGGTGGATACTTATGAACATGATCGATATCAATAAGTATACCTTCCGGCACATTCATATATCCCAGTTCCATTGCAACATTTACAACATTTAGCATACTTCTCCCGCAAATAGCAATTTTCCTGCCGAATTTTACAGAAGCATTTACCACCTGCTGAATTCTATGAACATTTGAAGCAAAGGTTGCCACAAGTATTCTGCTTTTAGCATTTATAAAAATGTCATCAAAGGTATCTCCTACCGTCTTTTCAGACATGGTATAGCCCTGTCTCTCAACATTCGTGCTATCGCACATCAGCAGGAGAACACCTTTTTTCCCGAGCTCCGCCAACCGTGCAAAATCTAAGGGTTCCCCCTCAATAGGCGTATAATCAATCTTGAAATCCCCTGTATGAACTATTGTACCAACGGGCGTAAATATCCCAAGTGCAACGGAATCTGCAATGCTGTGAGTTGAATGTATGAATTCAACCTTGAAGCATCCCAATTCAATAACATCCGATTGTTGAACCGTTCTAAGGTCAACAATATCTAAAATTTCGTGTTCTTGAAGCTTCTGCTCTAAAAGCCCAAGGGTGAGTTTTGTACCATAAACAGGAACGTTTAAATCCTTTAAAACATAAGGAAGTGCACCAATATGATCCTCGTGTCCGTGGGTAAGAACTATACCCCTAACCTTATCCCTGTTCTTTGTCAGGTATGATACATCAGGTATTACAAGATCTATTCCCAACATATCATCTTCCGGGAAAGCTATTCCGCAATCTACAACCACTATATCGCCCCCATACTCGAAGACAGTTATATTCTTGCCAATCTCCCCCAATCCGCCCAATGGAATTATCTTTAGTTTTTTCTTCTTTTTTGCCACAACTTAACCTCCGCTTTCTTTAATAGATTATATTGAAATAATAACTATGCAATAGACTCAAAATCACCCGTTCTCATGCTTACAGCAATTAATAAACCCGTTAAACTTTATGGAATTCCATTTTTTTAAATTTCATTCCAAAAGTCAGATAATTGCAAAGCAATCCCCGTTTGAACTATTGATAGCTTGTATTTAAACCATGACCCTCGTTTTGACAAACAAAACCTTATTCAAGGAAAAAAACACCCTTGAAATATTTGCCAATCAAATGTTCCAATACTTGATTCCGTGAGACAGGTTGACTCTAACAACTCCATATCCAGCAAGCTATCCTATTTTTATATTCTGTATTTCCGAAACCTTAATGTTCATTCAGAATATTCTTTGCTGGCAATGGTTCTTTGTACACAACCCGTTTCATATATTAATCTTACGCATTATTTCATATTTATATAAAATCCCTCTTGTTTTCAACTATTCTTCACTACACTCTTTAATATTTATCAAATAAGTAGATTATATAATGCTTAATATAATTATTTGTCTCAACCTTATTATTATAGCATAATTATTATTAATATAAACAATAATTTACTTTGTAAGCACGGTAAAAGCATGAACCCATCTCCTGCCAATACTCTCACAAGAGAGTTTTTTAAAATGCCATTTCAGCATTTAATATTCAGGCAAGAAAATCATTTTTTAAGAAATGCCCCTGGGATTACTAAGATATGGCGTGTGAAA
>JAAYTO010000268.1 GCA_012523755.1 Clostridium sp.
CTCCCTTTGTATAATTTCTTACCCATTTAGTATAACCCCACTTTTCATTATCTATGGGTAATATCTTACTACAAAGGCTCAATAAAGTTTATCTGTAATTTATGCCATGGCTTAATCTTCCTTCATGATTTCACCGTGTAAATATCATGATACAACACAATATGATGGTTACTTGTCTAAATATTTGCTCATAAAACCGGCAAAATCTTCACTCACCTCATATCTTGAAATGAAACCAAAGTCTATATAATATGGAGAATCGAAATATACTCCCCTTTGATTATATATTCTGATAGTCACAAGATTTTCCAATGCTGCACCGGAAGAACCCTGACCGGGTTTTGATACTCCAGACTCGGTATTGCCCATATCCATCATACCATGAGATGGATTAACTGGCGGAACTATGTTTACTTCCGGTGTATCACCCGAAACTACACCGGCTCCACTCTTAGCAGCTATTTCCAGCGGCAAGTCCTCTGCAATATCGATTCTGTCTGATGCCATATTCTCTGATGCCATATCCCTTGGCCGGTATTCGCTATGACCAATTTGATCCGGTGCTATAACATTCGGCTCAATTGCATCCGGAGGGTTTAGCTCATCCGGTTCCACAATATCAACTTCAATGCCTTTATTACCGGAATCCGTACCCCTGTAATTAAACAACCTGTCGAAATATTTATCGCTGGAATTCTTCAATACAGAATAATAACTATAGAACCGCTCAATCTCACCCTTGTCCGTTATTTCTCCTGAAATATCCGTACGGCCTTGTAATTTGCTTTGTTCCGAATGACCTATGAACTGAATTTTGGCGATATCATCAGCTCCATCAATGCCATACAGAGCCAGATATTTGACTGAATCTTCATCCTGATTGTTATTATAGCTCTCAAAAGTAAAGAATCGAAAAAGCTGATATTCATTGTCTTTTTTCACCGCAACCACCGCTTCTCCGCCGGCGGGGATATAGCTGTACACTTCCTTTCCTATAAGGCTTTTATCGGGACCGGTTGTAATATCTGTAATTTTATCACCGATATCCTTTTCACTTACAACAGCTGGCAGACCATAATCCGCCCTTAATTCATCGGATAATAATATATAATGTCTGCCATCAATCTGAAACTGATTCAAAAGCGGAGCAATTGCGTCCTCTCTTCCCATGCTGACATCATTTTCTACGTTGTATGTTAGCGATGAACCATAATTATGTTTCCGTAACAGCTGATTGTAAATCAGCAAGCCCCCTGCTATCACAAGCGTTAAAGCCAATACAGGAATGGCTTTTTTAGAACCAAACAATGTCATAAAGATTCCCTTCTTTCTTTCCGAATGATTCAAAATATTATCCAGCATCCTCTTTTTTGCAGATTCACTTGGCTTAATCTGATCAAAAGAATTTTTCAAATCTTCTTTTTTCACTCAAAATCACCTTCCATTTCCATTTTCAAAAGCTTTCTGCCTGTGTGGAGATAGCCTCTAACTGTGGATGGATCTTTTTCCAATATTTTTGCTATTTCTACAGTAGAATAGCCTTCATAGTAATATAAGTACATGGCGGCCTTATATTTGGCGGGAAGTTCCATGACCTTTTTTAGAACACCGTCTATGTTGATTGGCTGCTCAACCGCTTCTTCTGTCACATGATTGAAGCCCACTGTTTTCGACCACCAATGCTTAAAATGATCTTTGCATAAATTTGTAGCCGTCCTGATAAGCCATGCTTTCTCATGCTCTTCACTTTGAAAAACCGTTTTGTCCTTCATAAGCCGGATAAACGTGTTTTGAACCATATCCTCCGTATCCGGCCTGTTTTTCATAAACATGAAACAAATGCGGTAGACGGTATTCACATGGCGTTCATAAATCTGTAACAGCTCTTCATTCGTACGCAATAAAGAACTCTGCAATTGACTTCCCCCTTTCACTATTAATACGATTGAAAACATAGAAACGTTTTAGTGACTTTGGTGAAAAATTTGGTTTTTGTACAGCGTTTTTTAAATCCTTATAGGGATCGATTGATTTGCTGTAAGATATCAAATATTATTTCCGGCGAAGCACCTTTTACCCTAAGTTCCACCAAAATATCACCATACAATACACTGAATTTCATTCTTGAACCCGGCTCATCCCCGGAGTCTGAAACCTCGTACGTACGTGCCTGTACTGCTTCAAGTGTCAGCTCATCAATATAAAAGATGGGATTATCCACAATCTCCCTCAATTCATCGGGGACAGAATCAGCACGGGGAATGGGATAGAGTGCAAGGTCATAATTTTTAGTATCGGTAACGGAAGTTATACGCTTTTTATCTTTATCGTCCACTTTAGAAACACGCCAATCAATATACCCCATGCCCTTTGTCCAGTTGACAGACAGTGTATTCTGCTCTTGATTGATAAAACGAAGTGCATCCTCAAAAACAAACCCCTGGGGAAGGTTTTTCGGCAAATATGCACCGAAATCGGCGTCAGAACGGGCTTCATCAAGATTAAGCCGGTCTTCGCGAAGTTCCGGTACAACCGGGTGGAATATATTAAGATCAGCAGGATCCCCTTCAATAAGAAGAACAATCAGCTCCGTAACTTCATTCCTAAGTGCTTCCTTCTCTGTTTCCATGCCGCCAAGCTCTATATAATAGGCTGCATCTGAAAGTTTGAAGGTAGCAAAATAAATGATGTTCCTAAGCCCATTGCTGTTCGGCTTTGTCTCAAAATACCCTGCTGTAACTTTGGTCCCAAGGACATCCGAAGTATTTGTTTCTTCCTCAAACCTATAATCAATTTTGACCTTATCAGGTGCAATTCGGATATACGTTCTAAGTCCCGATGCAGATACTGCATAGGCGTCAATGTTGAATAAGCCTACGCCGTTTTCACCACTCTGAAAATTAGCTGTGGCTGTAAGGGTATGTGTATCTTTTAAGCCGGGGAAAATAGTATTTAACTCTTGATCGGTCAACTCTTGCCAGAAGTGTCCCGGTATTCCGATGTCTTTTGCCCTCTGTGCATTAGCTTTATTGAAAACCAGTGCGTATTTATCTATTTCATCAGGTACCGGTGTATCTGTACTAGGCTGCAAAACCCATGAATTATCATCCTGTACTGGCGGTACATTGTTTTGCATTAATTTAGGTATATAGAAAATTCCAATTAGAACCAATACAAGGCTGGCTACGGCCACGGCAAAATACTTTCTAATGATAGGACGGTGATCGGATTCTCCACTGCCGGCACAGGATACAAGTCTTTGGTGTAACGTGCTGGACACCTTTATTTTACTCATATATTCCTTATATGCTTTCATAATCATCCTCCTTTAAAACTAACTTGAGCTTCTGACGGGCACGGGTCAGATGACTTCTTACAGTAGCTTCCTTTTGCCCGGTCAGCTCTGAAATATCCTTAACGGAATAACCCTCATAATAAAACAAATGGATAACTGTGCGATATTTGGGCTCTAGTGCCACTATCTGCTCCAGTAATTCATGTTGCTCCGGCTCTGAAGCAGGATAAGAATTGAGAAGCGGTAACCTTCGTTTTCTCCAAGGAGATCGAAGTCGGCTGTTGCAAAGGTTCACTGTTACCCTTATAAGCCACGCCTTTTCATGCTCTTCCGATTGAAATTCGGGAGCCTTCTCATAAGCACGTAAAAAGGCTTCCTGCACCACGTCCTCGGCATCGGATACATTTCCCATAACAGCAAGTGCAGTGCGGTATAAAGTGTTTTCATGTTTTGTCACAAACGCTTCAAAGTCCTCCGGCCGACAGGACTTATATGCCATTTGCCTCACCCCTTTCAATCTATATACGCTTTAGACGGCAAAAAGGCTGCAAAGCATCCTGAAAAAAATAATGACAACCATCAATCCTATTATAAAGTAACGGTTATCATTGTAAAAAAAATCTTCCAGCCTGCAGGGATATAATTTTATGTTGATGTCTGCTCATTATTTTTTATTTATATTTGACAGCTTTATTTTGTCTCACTCCTTCATATTACAAAACAAAATAAAAAGCAAATTTGCATTGATATTCTCAACCACCTTTTTTTAAAAACTTTTCCAAGGCTGCTTTATCATTTACTATTTCATTTTGTGTAACCAGAGTCCTTTCATTGTACCGGTATTTCTCCACCACCCCTGTGGCACAGTAGGTAAAGGTGTTCTCCCATTTTTCATCGTCATATTCAATCTTTGTCAGGTTGTCCTCGCTGTCGTACTGCTTTGTTACCCTTCCTTTTTCGTCGTACTCGTTGGTAACATAAATTATGCCGTTTTGGTCCGTTACCTTTACAATCCGGTCATTTTCGCAGGTGTGCCTTACCGTTCCGCCGTTGGGCAGGGTAACTTTGGCAAGGTTGTCCCCGTTGTAGCTATATAGCACCTTACGGCCGATGTTATCGGCTATCTGGCATATCTTTCCGTCTTTATATCGGAAGGTCAGTATCTTGCCCCCCGGTGATATGACGGCATCGATTTCACCATTTTTGTTGTACTACAATGACACCGTATTGCCGTTTGGGTCACTTATGGAGGCGAGCCTGCCCTTTTCATCGTATCTATATACAAGATTTTTCCCTGTGATAAAAATAAAACCCTTCGAATCCTCCATAAGAGTATCCGACTGGTCTTCATCGGTTTGGTTTTGCCATACTGAATCAATTTTTTTAAATTCCTTGATGTGCCCATCGGGATACACCAAGGATATTTTGTCTCCGTCTATTTTAAGGTGGGTCTGGTATTCAAAAAACCAGCTCTTTCCCATTATGCCCACATGATTTTCAAACGAAAGCTAATATTTTCTTACCGATATCAACGGCTTTGTTGTCGGAATCAACTTTCTTTGACGTTTTCTGTATTTTGGTGAATTCGGGCTTTTGATATCTAAATTTACCAATATACCCATTACCCTTCCTTTACTCTAGAATTCTTTATATGGGTCGTTGTTCCATCCAACTTTATCGAACCCTGATTGCATGCAATTTCAATATTGCCTTTCGCCTTTATATCTACTGTGTCCCCTTTTATTTGAATATCATTTTCGTCCTCTATTTTTATTTCACTTTTGCTGTAAATCTCAATCCCGTCATCTTCATTAAGCTTGATATACACCTTATCATCATCCGCAGAAAAAACCAATTCCTTCTCACTAAATCTTTTTTCTTTCTTAAATTTCGTCCTAAAATACTTCACATCCGGGTCGTCAATTTTGTCCCCACTCTTTGTCCTTCTCCTTATGGAATTCATAACAATTCCCTCTTCTTCTTTGTTTGAAGGAAAATACAATTTTACCTTGTCATCTAACTCAGGCATGCAGTACCAACCGGTATTGCCTTCAGTTGTATAAAATGTGGAATAGGGAAACCAAAATGCCTCTTCTTTTTTCTGCTCTTTATCAATATCCAAGTGAATCCTAACGTTATCCTCTTTAATTTCAATAATCTTACCTTCTTCAGAAGCCCTAAACAACTGCTCATTTAATATCAGTTCCTGACTTAAACCTTTTTTGGGCGATATAACATATTCGTGCCTTAAAACAGCTCCTTCAATAAAGGCTCTGCACTCATTCACCACCAAACTGATGTCATTGAATTTAATGGGATCACCTATGTTAAAAACCTTATCCGTTTGAATTTCATAGTATATAAAATCCTGCTCATCTATTTCATCTATAAAATTCTCAGAAGAATATCTAAAATCTCCAATTTTCTTTCTTACGCTATAATTGAACTCCTCTAAATTTCCACCTTTCCCGCCTTCCGGTATTCCGAACCAGAACTTGGGTTTATCGGAAATCGCATCCGGCACCAGACCAACATTAAAATGTGAAGCCATACGCTTTAAAAACTCCCAATCTGTCTCATCGTACTGTATAAAAACCTTTTCCAGCTTCTTGCCTTTTGCAGCCGTGTCAATAAAATCTGCTCCGGGATAGTCCTTTAAAACTTCATCGATTAGTTCCGTGTATTGCATGTCTTTATTTTGAAAAGATCTCTTTTTTAACTTCAGATCCATGTTATATGTACAGGAAGCCCCTTCCACCGTAATATAATATATACCCCTCACGGCCTTTAATTGAACATCCGTTATTATTCCCTTAAACAACACTGTTGAGTTTGAATTATCATCAATCTGAACAACCTCTATAATCTCATTGGAATAAGAACCATCAATATAACTGTCTTTTTTATCCTCCGGTACTACACCTGTAAAATAAACCCTTGCATGCTCATTATTTTTCTTCTCTATCCTCAATTCCTTTAGCTGAATTATTTCAAAGGATGATTTCAATTCAATATTTCCATACGCTATTGTTGATGACACACAAACTCCCCCCTGTTCGCTGTTATTCAAATAATCTATGAAACTTTCAAACCTAAAACAAAATACTATTGTCCGTCCTTAGCTACGCTTATTACACCGCACCACATACACATAAGCTTTGATGTATCTAATATTGCAGGAAAATTCCCTACTAAAACATCCGTCTTGCCGTTTATCCATGGTGAAACAGTAGCCGGAACACAAGGCATCTTTTGCAGTCTTCCGTGATTTGCGGCTGTTGCAGCGGCAACTACGGGATTTGCAAGGCTGCTGCAATCCCCAAACGACAAAATATTTTCTTTCGGTTTGAAATCCATTATATTTCCTTGTCTACTATTGTTAATGTAAACCCTACGTGTCTTCGTCACCCTTAATTTACTTTCCTTATCTCCAAAAGGACATTTCAGTTTCGCCCCGTCAACAACATAACTACTCATTTCATTCCCACCTTTCATAATAATCCTGATTAATTTATGTATCTAATTCCTTTTCTTGCTCTTTAATTTTATTGTCAATTTCAACTATTTTAATATTTAAGTCATGAATCTTCTGTGTTGTGTCCTCTCCACTTTTCTCTTTAAGCTCTTTATATATTTCAATTGCAGAATTATAGTTTACCTTTGCTTCATCATATTTTTGCTGCTTAAACAACCTGTCACCATCTTTTGTAAAGGATTCAGCTTTCTTTAAAAGTTCCTCTGCTTTTTTTTCTCCTTCCATTTTTTCCTGCTCTTCTTTCTTTTCTTGATCCAATTCCTTTATTTTAGCTTCCGTTTCCTTAATTTTATTCTCCATTTCCTTTACCATATCATAATACAAGTTATCATCTGAAAGTTCTTTTGATTCTTTATATATGGCAATAGCATTATTAAAATGCTGCTTTGCAGTCTCATATCCCTCGAGCTTGGCCGTGCCGCTTCCAGCCTCGTTAGCCTTAACTAATGCTTCTTCGCCATTGGCAAACTCTTTATCTCCCTCTAAACTCTTTTCAATAACACTGATAAGATTGTTTGCTCTTTTGATCTTTTCGTCCAGCTTTTTCTTTAATTCTTTTTTATTATCATCTTCAAGTTCAAACTCTATCTGAGTTCTTGCATTCATATAGTTTAGCTTCGAATTCTCAAAGTCCCTATTAGTAAAGTATTCGTCTCCTTTGACAATCAAATCTGTTATCCTATACTTGGTTTCAATCCTATCCTTTTTTTCACTGTCCTTTATTTTCTTTACGCATTGCTCTGCTTGTTCATAACTTTCTAAGGCCTTTGTATAATTCTCGACCGCCAAGTACTTATCGCCGCTTTCTTCATGCTCAACCACAAGTTTTCTTGCTTTTGATGCCTCAATTCCCCTAAAAATTAAAATTCCTGCCACCACCAAAATAATGGGAATCAAGACAGCAGCTACTTTCTTTGCAATGCGAAGACGCACATCATCCTTAAGGTTTTCTTTAAAAACCTTATTAGCAAAAATAGCAGTTACAGTATAATTGTTTAAAACCTTGTTTTGCCTTGACAACAAATCATCTTCAACGATTTCTATAAACTCGGAAGGTTCTTTTGCATCTTTTAACGCCTTCATCATATCTACGCTATAAATATTTTCCCAAAACCCAACGGTACAAAGAACGATGACATCTTTATCCATTAATTTATATTTCTTTGATACAAAGGGCTTAAATCCTCTTGCCTGCCCTAAATAATTTGTCAGGTTGTTCCTTTCTTCATGGCAGCTTATTTCTTCTTCGGCAATTTGCCCTGCATCTGCCATCATCTGCGAAATACTCTGATCCTTGGTTCTAAAATTTAAACCACCTTTTCTGAAATGGTACAGTCTCGTGTTCCCCGCACCTGCCCATATCATCTTGGAATAATCGGTCAACAACACCGTCAGACTTGCTTTCAACCTGACATTCTTGCTGCACTCATTGAGCATCTTATGTGCTTCAATAATATATTTTTTAAGCCTTCTTCTGGACATTACCAGCTTTTTCATTACTTTTTCAAATATATAGTTTGAAACCAATTCGGCACTATTAATGTCCTCATCGGAATCTATCCCATCAGCAACTATATAACAGGCCAAGTCATCCATTTCCGCATATGCAAAAAAATCTTTATTTATTCTGAAGGTTCCCGCTTCCGAAGTAAAACTGGTTACAAACTCACTACTGTTCTTCCTCATTCTAAACCCCCACTATAAACCCAAGGAACTATAAATACTGCTGCTAATCTCTATAGGCAAACAATTAATTGCACGAGAGCACTATTATCGTTGCATTATCTTGCTTGCTATAGTTCTTTTCTTCAATTGTTTGCATTATTTTTTCTGCAGTCTCAAAAGGTTGTGAACTTTTACTAAGAATCTTTTCCAATTCAATCTCCGATAGACTGTTGTATACTCCGTCACTGCAAAGTATCACTTTATCTCCGAATTTAAGTTTTATTGGTTTTTCCGAAATCTCTATATCTTTTAAAATCTCTGCTCCTATGTAACTGGTAACTCTTTTTTGCCTTGGGTTATTAATTAATTGTTCTTCTGAAATCAGTCCCGATATATATTGATCTTCCAAAACAGATTTATAAGTGTGCTTTTTATTGAGATTAATCAATTCACCATCTCTAAAAAGTATAATTGCACTATCTCCAATAGAAACCCATTGAAGACAGCCATCGGATATAACAACTGACACAACAGTACTTCCCATCATCTTTCCCTTTGCCCGGTCAAGTACTGCTCTGTTACTTAAGTTTGCCGCATTAATAAAGAAATTCTCAACGGGATGTACGTTTACAGCATTTGTAAACTCCTGCACAAAAGTTTGTACAACCATACTGCTTACCATTTTTCCATTTGAGTATCCCCCCATCCCATCGGCAAGCACAGCCATAATTGCATTGTTATTTTCCGCAGTAGCAAAGCTATCCTCCTGCTCCTCCCTGCTTCCAATTATTTGTGCGTTCCCCACTGATACCTTTGGAAAGATTCTAACAATCCTAAGTCTATACCTAATTAACAAAAGAACAAGTATAATTAGTAAGCACAACAATACTACTATATAATGCTGTTCACTTAATATTTCTTCCATTGCCTATCAATCCTCTTCTTTGTTAACCCAATCAAAATGAATGCCGCATAAATTAATAAATATAAACTTACTCTTTCCTATTTCTATTACATCATAAGCTGAGAGTTCTTGAGTGGTAAGGACTGCCTCATCCTTTTTAACCTGATTACTAATATAAACCAGACCACCTGACTCTCCCGGAAGAAGAGAAAACTTTCTCATCTTTGGATCATAAACAATAGATGCATGGTTTTTTCTTGATATTGTATTGTCACCAACTATTGAAATATCCATTTCATCAGATCTTCCAATATAATTTTTTCCCTGCCGGATTTTATAATCCTTACCCCTTTGCACACCTTCAATACATACCAACCAACCAACTACAGGTTCGATACCGTCTATGTCATCCGACACCTTGGTCTTATCAGAATCTTCTAAAATCGGAGTAATTCTTGTTTTTCCTGTGCCTTCTAATGAAGAATCACAATAAGGACATTTATTTCCATACCTTTCAACTCTATACATATGTCCATTAACACATCTTCCTAAAGACATAATTTAAATTCCCCCATTTTTGTAATATACTATTGCTTTTTTAACTTCATATATTCTGCATTAACTTAATATACTTATTATTTTACCATAATTTTAGTGTTTGCAATATAAATAATGTCTCCGAGACTTAATTCATAAAGCCTTTCAATATCCAATTTAAATCTCTCCTCATTTACTTTTTTAAGACCGGTTCCATAAGATGAGCCAATATCTTCAATATACCATGCACCTTCCGCATAATTCAAAACCGCATGTTGTCTGCTTATGAGCTCAGAATATTCGACATTTGAAAGATCAATATCCACCTCATTATTCTTGGTATTTCTGCCTACTAATAAGGATACTTTACCCTTTATATTCCAGGATTTTATACCCCTACCGTCCTCACTAATCAGCACCAATTTTGTTATAGCACTTTCATTCTGCCCGGCAAGTAAAATTGTAAGTATCCGAACTATTACAAAAGCCCCGAAAATAACTATAATGCCATATCCTATATACTTTAAAATTTGATTGTCGTTTACTAAATAAATATAACAAAGTGTAGAAATAAAAACCAAAACTATCAAAGCATCAATTACATACAGCCAGACTGTGTTTTTATTACCCTGCGAGTATTTTTCAACCTTCTTGTTGTTGATATACTTTTTTATATTGTCTCCGCTTCTTGGCAACAACGAATTTTGTTTCATTCTAAAACACTCCTTGTCTTCATTGCTTTAATCTATTTTTTCTTAACTCCGAAATATCTTTCAAAAATATCCGTAGCATCCAATGGATTCTTCTTTTTATTATCCTTTTTTGTTTTTATATTAGCATCCTTGGTTTTAGGATTAAACCCAAAAAATCTTTCGAAGGTTCTTTCCACATCCTCCATATCAAACTTATGAGCATCTTGCGGAGTTTGATAGTCTCTTTTTTGTGTAGCACCGGTTTGAGTAGCCCCAGACCGATTTATATTATCATATTTTTCATCATATGTTTTTCTCTTTGATTCGTCAATCAAATTATTGTAAGCTTCATTAATCTGTTTAAATTTCTCTTCAGCTTCTTTATTCCCAGGATTTACATCGGGATGATACTTCCTCGCAAGTTTTCTGTACGCCTTTTTTATTTCCTCAGTGGAAGCATCTTTCCTTATTCCTAGTATCTCGTAATAATTCTTCATACTCTATTCCTTTCACTATTCTTTGTTTGCTTTTTTTAGTTCAATTCCATATATGTCCCTTTTTAGTATGTTTTCTGCTATATCAAGGTTTACTATTACGATATACTCAAAAATCCCTCCTACCCTAAACACTTTATGCGGGTTTGCTTTCTTTTCATCAATTACAAGCTTCTTAACTGCTCCATCCTTAAAAAACTCAGTTTGTGGTGAGAGACATTCAACCGTTTTAGGTATCATGAACCAATACAAATCCTGTCTCATCCTCTTAACATCTGCAAGTAACACAGGCTTAAAAAAGATTTCTTTCTGATACACTTCCAACACCCTCTTTAGTTTGTCCGATATCAAAAGGACAGGTGTCTCAATTATATCAATATATTCATTTTCGTCTTTTTCCTTTATATAAAACTGAACAGGTGTATCATCCAACTTATCTGTATTACCCATCAACAAATCCCTGTCAATAAACTTTGTTATTCCCAATGGCTTCACACAATCAGAGATCCTACGGTCTTGGGAAAGAATATAATAATTCATCTTTTGCCCTCTTTTCTATAACCTAACTCAATCAAAACTTTTTTGGATATTTTATGAAGGCTTATATATATATACATCTTTATAATATCCCTTATACTCTCCAACTCGCACTTTCAACACATCTTCCTTTAAAATTTCCCTAAATTCCTCCAACTCAACTGCCCGAGGCATTGCATATTCCGCAAGCTTAACAATATAATTGTTGCATGACAAAAACTCCTTGCGGATAAACCTCTCCACATCAGGCTTAAACACCTTGTTGATATAAAGCTTGCTTTTTTCTAAAAGCTCTTTCTCCAATTCGTCAAGAAATTGAAATGCCCATCTGACATCATACTCTTCCTGACACTCCACTCGGTCAAAAATACTAAACCTATTAAGCCCTTGAACCAAGTAGCTGTATGTTCCTTCAATAATATTGGTTCTTAATAAGGAATAATTTATATATGCTATCTTTCCTTTAATGCCTGATTTTTGTAAATCCTTTATCTTAATGCATATTCTGCGAAAAGATTCAATAAACTTATCTGCTAGAATATCCTCATTGTTTTCATAATAATTCTCAAGCTTTTGTAATTTGTCAAGGCTTATTTTACTGACATAATTTTCGACAAAATGTGTTAAAGCCTCTTCTCTTTTCATCTTTTCTGTTTCCTTTCAAAAACCCTTGGCCTTAACTTAAGACCATATAAAATACTAATCTTACAATACAGTTTTAATTTTCAAAACAAACTCCTTATCGGGGGTGCATTAAATAAATGTGAAGAAAAATATGCACCCCCTTATCGGTTTAAAAGGCATTTGCCTTTTAAACCGATAAACAATAGAAGTCATAGTATGTAAACATCTTAATCTTTTATTGCTATCTGGAACTATGCACCATATCCGCCTTCTATTTTTACATTTTCAACATCTTTCTTTTCCTGCTTAATAATGAGAGTAAATTTACCATTTCCCTGTTCCTCATGAAACTCTTCAATATAATCAACGCAAAAAGCTCTTGGGAATGTATACTCTCTCATCATAAGTGTCGATGAAACTTGTTGTACAACAATGTTCAGGTATGGATTCTTTTTTTCCAGTGACCAAATTGCAACTTTCTTAGTTTCCTGCAAATCCTGTTCGTTCTGGGTTAATGTACCAGTAATTTCAAGAATTGCACTAACATCGTTTGACCTTGAGTTCTCATCATTAGGTGTATCTGTCATATAACGAACAGAAGTAATGATGTCTTCATTAAGTTCAAACGAAACTCCATAACCACCACTTCCAGACGCTGTTGTAGCTTTCAACTTAAAAGCCATGATAAAACCCTCCTTTTAATTTAAATAATACTATTTATATTAATACTTATTTGTATTAATATCCTCTATAAAACCCTTCTGCAGATAACACTAATCCTGCTATTGTTCAGCTTTAAGACGGTTGAATTACTTTGAACCTGCAACACCAGCAGTACCAGCATTCTTCGTAATAGTAACCTCAAGATTCTTCACATTGCCGTTAAAAGTCAAATCAATTAAGCACAGGTTACTCAATTCATCTATTGTGTAATTCAGGTCGTCTCCGTCTTTTATTATTGAATTAACAAATCCACTATCATTTTGCCATTTTCTCTTCTGGCTGTTTGGATTGTTACTAAAGAAATCAACTATCTTATCCTGCTTAAAATCGTTGGTCTGGAATCTCAGCATTCTTTCTATATATGTACTCACAAGTGTTTTGTAAACCGATTCGAATCCGTCATCGGTCTGTGCAAGACTCCTTGCTTTATAAACAGTAATCCTTTTTATGTCTTTTCCTTCAAACTGAGCATTCTCAGAGGAAAACACAAATCCAAAACTCTTCCTGTTTATCTCATCCTTAATATTATTGGTGAAACCTGTTATCTCTTTTGCCATGGTGGTCACCATTCTAAGAGCATTATCTCCTGCTTCTATATCAAACCTGACACCCGGATACTTCGCACTTACATTCCTAAATGACTCCTTTAAATACTCAGGACATTGATATGCAGCCACTATTCCAGCTGCTACGTACGAAGCATCGACATAAACACCCTGTATCCATAATTTAAGTATGTCTTCCCTTGCACTGGAAAGCTTAACTCCTCCGCTTTCAGTCTTCTCCATTTTAACGTCAATTACCACACCGGATTTGTCTTTAGGTATTACTGTAAAATTAGGCAAGCACGGTACTGCAAATTCACTATAAGGCTGCCGGGTCAACATCTGACATTTATCAATATATTTTTCAACTCCAAACACAGCCATATTATTAAATGTCGTTTCCTCATTAGCTTGGAAATTGAAGAATATCTGTAATTTATACTTCTCAATTGTCTGAAGAAGTGCGGTCAACGATTCCATTGTATTTCCTTCTTTTTTGACCTCAACATTCCCCTTAAAAATCTTTTTCACGACCTTTGGTTTGCCTACGCTCTCCATCTCAATTGCCGGAACAATCCCGTACCATATGGTATTGCTAAAATCATTTTTCTGGTTTACTGTGTTAAGGTATACTTCAAGTCTGGGCATATTGTTGCTTTTTACGGTCATGTCAAGCTTGTTGTTGGTAATAATCAGGCTAGGTCTCATTCCACGTCTTTTAGTATTATATTGATCAAAAAACATTTTAACGCCAAGAATTTTCTCAATCAAAGGCTTTGCGGCTTTAACAAAATCATCCTTTGCCTTGGTATAAAATTCAAGGTATGAATGATAGTTCTGTATTTCCCTGTCAACATCAGTCTCTGTTTGTAATGCCGGCATAGGACAAAAAGTTCTTGCTACCAAATCCCTTACATAGGAAGAAGGTGAATCGGAAACATCGTCGTAGTCCTGTTGAAATATCGATACAAGGCTGCCGCTCCTGTCCTCATCAATTACCATCAATGCATCGGTTTCAGTTTTAGGAGCCTCAATTATTTTCAACTCACCGTTTTCACCAATGCTCAGCACACCAACCTGAATAGCCGATGCTTCACTATCGTCATCGGAACGACCTAATAAAAGCCTCGTTTTAATGTCTTCAATGGCAAGAGGCAGCATAGCCATTACATTATTATAGTTCTGTCGGGCTTCTTCAAACTTTGTATTGAGCTTGTCCCCGATATCAAGTTTCTTTGGATCTTCATCCTCAAGCTCTTCATATTTTTCATAAAGATAATGAATTTCCTTTCTGGATTGTCTTATATCATCCATCACTTTTTTAGGTGATATCATGTCAAGAACCTTGTCAAATTTAAAATCAATGTTTATAATACCCTGACTTCTTCTAGCATCAATCAACGTAAACAACATCTTTAAAAAATCATTATGTTGATTGAGCCTAATTTCTGTTATGAATTCTTCCGGTATAGTTTCCGGCTTTTTAAGCGTGTATATTACTTCACCTTCTCCATTTTCTTTTGCATTATAAAAAGAATATACGGTAGGTGAGAATTTGTCTAAAAATTCATCAAAGCTCCTTACAAGAAGATGCTGATTAATCTCCTTAATTTTTTCATCCGACAGACTATCTGTTCCGCTTACATCTCCAACAAGTGTGATAAGATCAAGTTTTTCAGGATTAATCTCTTCAAACAATATTGTTCTGTTTGTTTGTTGAATTATATCCATTTTTATCCCCCTATCTTTATTTGTATCCTAAATTGATTTATATCTTTTAGTCCTCCCCTTTATTTACAAAACCTGTAAATGCATTTTTAAAAGCTGTTGCATAATTTACCCTATCCTTAAAAGCATTTTATCAAAACCTGAAATAGTTTTTCAATCCTTTTAAGGAAAAGCATTTTATTTTTTTATAAAACAACATTAATAATACTGCATTTTAATACAAAATCCTCATAATTCCTATAATTAATCAGGAAGCAATGAATCATTCAACAAATAACATATGCTTCAAATTAAAATCCATCCAAGGGATAAATTGTCGTAAAAGCAGCCAAATAAATGCTTTGTTCGACTAAAAGACATCTAATATGATTTTTAACCCCCACTTACATTAACAACTTCATTGTTATCCTTTTTTTGTTTTAAAAATAACGTAAAGCTTCCTATTCCGTCTTCATTTGAGTAATTTTCAAGATAATCGACAACAAATGCCTCAGGAAAAACAACCTTCCTTATTAATTTATTATCTTTATTTGAAGTAACCTCAACCTCGACCTGCCTATATACGTCTGATTTGTTTCCACTTGTAGGCTTTATCAATGCCCACGAGTAGAGTTCTGCTGTTGGCTCAAAGTCAACATCAACTCTTCCGGTTATCTCTATTGTATTGCCTATATCTGTAGTTCTAGCATCTAGATCGTCTGAGGTATCCACTTTGAAGTATACTGAATCGAGACATTTTTCAAGAACAATACCTCCTGAAATAGTAACTTTGATTGGCATAACAAACCCTCCCTTAGTATTAATTTAATATGAAATATATTAACAATCATTAATCTGACTTGATAACAGGTGTGTTCCCCATCTCATATCATTATTACTCCACTCAATGATTAACTCATTTTCTCTGTATAACATATAATTACTAATAAATCTATTTTAATTAAGTATATACCAAATAAAAAGAAAACACAATATTTGAAAACAACTTTGTACAAATTTTGAAGGCATCAGAATATTTTCCACATGCGTTTTCCAACTTACTAAACCTTTCCTTTCATCAGCAGCTCAATCCAATTATAATTATTTCATAATACTTTTTTATTTTCAACCTCTATATCATACATCCATCATATATACTGGAATTCGCCAGATTAATGCTGATATATAACGGGACAATACAATAAAAAAGGCGATAACCTTTTTTAAATATAAATTCTAGTTGAGATAGCTTTTAGATTTACAGCCTGTATACACAAAACCACCCGCCATAGAAACGAGTGGTTCTAATAAATTTAATGAGTAAGTCTATAAGCCGGGTTCTGTATTTGATAGTCATCTATCTAGGCCATATATTTCTATACAGCTCAAGCCACCTACCCGGGACTGGCGGGCAACCATAATGTCCCTCTTTGCGGTGTTGCTCCAAGTGGGGTTTACATAGCCGGCAAGTCGCCATGCCGCTGGTGAGCTCTTACCTCACCTTTCCACCCTTACCGTGCTGGAGATTGGAAGTGAGAAGTCGAAAATAATTCAAATCTCTAATATCAAACTTCTAATTTGTAACCTCCCACTTCCAACCCCCAGCAGGCGGTATATCTCTGTTGCACTATCCTTGAAGTCGCCTTCACCGGGAGTTACCCGGCACCCTGCCCTATGGAGCCCGGACTTTCCTCGTATACGGTCTTTCGACACTGTATCCGCGACTATCTGGCTTACTCATGTTTGCTTAATTCATTCTTATTATTTACAGTACAATATATTATATGTATTTATAGCTCCTATGTCAACAATATTTAAATGGATCCTCTTCCACATAATTCTCCATTACCTCAAGATCTGCAAACCTGTTTGACAAAAGCTGTACAAGTCTTGGCACAATGACCCTTTCAGTGTTAAAATGCCCCGCATCTATAACGCACATGCCCATCTCCACCATATCCATGGCATCATGATACTTTACATCACCGGTAACCAGAACATCTGCCTGTAATTTTGCCGCCCTTGCCACCCTGTTGTCAAAGCTTCCGCAAAAAACAGCCACCTTTTTTATTTCCCTGTCTATACTGCCAATTAATCTAACAGTTTTTACACTAAGTTTCTCTTTTACTAAACTAATAAAATTCTTAAGGGTTCTCGGTTCATCCAACATCCCGACATTCCCCATTCCATACTCCTTACCGTTAAGCTCAAGGGGATAAAC
>JAAYTO010000269.1 GCA_012523755.1 Clostridium sp.
ATCTTACTACAAAGGCTCAATAAAGTTTATCTGTAATTTATGCCATGGCTTAATCTTCCTTCATGATTTCACCGTGTGAGGTAGGAGGTATTAAATAAATGCAAGGGGAAATATTTCGGAAACTTAAGTTAATGAAATATTTCCTCTCGCACAAATAATATTTATCATAAGGCAAGGAACATATAACCGACAACAAAAGAATTTGTCGCATAAAGACGTAATATATTACAGAATTACATTAATAATGAACATTTATAGAAAGAGAATATTCAAATAAAAATTAAGCAAAATTCATATCTGTAGGGGGGATATTGTGAAGGTTGTGCATGGCTATCACAGCATAAAAATAAAAGGGTCATACCCTATAAAGCAGTTAAAGGACATACAAATAGTTCAGGAGATAAATAACCATTTTACCATGCACCTGTCGTGTATATTGCAGGAAGAAGAAGCGGAAAGCTTTATTTACAAGGTAAGCTCGGAAGAGGCTATTGAAGTGGCCTTGCAGGAAGACAGTGAAATAGTTATTTTTTCAGGTATTCCCACAGCAATAAACTTAAAATCCGTTCACGGGATAAACTATATTGCTTTAGACTGCAAATCATGTACATATAACATGGATATTTCACAATGTTCGCGATCGTTTCAGGATAAGAAAACGAAAGATGTTGTTATGAACTGGAACTGCAGGAATATCTGAATATAGGAGATACAGTAAAAGTAAATAATATACCCTTTGCTGTTACAAAGACTTTAATTTATATGAAAAACGGTGTATTATTATTTAGGTACAGACTGCAGGAGCCGGTCAGTATAAAGACAAAAGCTATAGAGAATAAAAAACTTCAAGGTGTAAGTTTGCCCGGAACGGTGATAGATGTTGCAAGAAACCAGTTAAAGGTGCACTTGGACATTGGCCCGAAGCAGGAAGTGGAGAAAGCCCTTTGGTTTCCGTATTCTGCCGAAGTCAACAATGTATGGTACAGCATGCCCCAGAAGGGAACGAAGATAAATGTGTATTTCCCGGGAGCGGAAGCCAAGCAGGTAATGGCAATGACCTTAACCAGAGGTTGCGGTGAGGAAATACAGAAAAACACCAACATGTCAAAGCCAACGGAAAAGGTAATGAAGACAAAATGGGGATATGAATGTCTTGCAAAGCTTGAAGAGATGGATCCTGTCAAAAGAAAACTGGCTGAGGATTTAGAAATTATGAATTTGCATGAACAACCAATGAAAATAAAAGGCTTTAGTGTATACATCTAAATATGTCTTGTAATGCTTGAAATAACTGAGTTTTAGGATTTTTTTATGCTGTTTCATAATAAATTCACGCTAGAAAGGGAAGTGTTAGAAAATGGTATAAAAGTTAATAACGGAAAGCCATGGAAAGTCTATGATGCTGGAGAAATAATTAGGGCAAAAGGTGGAATGGATGTAACAGAATTTACCACTAACGTAAAATTTGTTTGAACTGAAGGGTTATAATAAGCTCAAAAACAGGTATAAGTTAATGCTTCTATCTATTTTTTTTTAAAATCATGTCGAAATTCCCAACTCAAATTAAGCATATCCTTCGTACATGTAATGTGAAGAGAATAAATAATGCTAAAACGTAAAAAAATGAACAAAAATTTAAAGATAAAAGAAAAATTCTATAATTTTTAAGGGAGTGGTGTTATGTTAAAGAAAATAAGCAGAGTATGGGTGATAGCATTTGTTATTTGCTTTTTAACGTTGCTATTGCCGGAAAAGGGATTTGCAGACTATCCGATTTTCTCTCAGCGTTATACTGCGGATCCAACTGCAGTTGTTTATAACGGCAGACTTTATGTTTACTGTTCTCATGATTCGGATGTCACACCCGGTCAGTCAAACTACAATATACCGGATATTACTTGTATATCCACGGATGATTTGAAAAACTGGACCGACCATGGAGAAGTATTTAATGCAAAAAGAGATTCCCAATGGGCCGGAGTTTCCTGGGCTCCGTCAATTGTCTATCGTAACAATAAGTTTTATTTGTATTACGGTAACGGAGGAAACGGGATAGGAGTGGCAGTGAGTGACAGCCCTACCGGACCCTTCAAAGATCCTCTTCCGAAGGCTTTGATAACCGGAAACACTCCGGGAGTACAGCCTGCACCTAACATGTGGCTTTTTGACCCCGGTGTTTTTGTTGATGATGACGGACAGGCTTATATGTACTTTGGTGGAAACGGAGAAAATAATATCAGAGTTATTAAGCTAGGCAGTGATATGATAAGCACGGTAGGTTCAGCTATGTCGATGTCGGCACCGAGGTTTTTCGAGGCATCGTATATGCACAAGTATAAGGGAAAGTATTATTTTACCTATGCCAGTGATTTCTCTCAAGGTGCCTCTAAGATTGAATACATGATGAGCGATAGCCCTACCTCAGGTTTTACATATAAAGGAGTTGTATTGCCGCAGCCACCCGACAACTATAATAATAATAACCATCATACTATTGTAGAATTTAAGGGTAATTGGTATTGCGTATACCATAACAGGACTGTGGCTAAACAGCGGGGAGAAGATGCCGTATACCAAAGAAATGTTGCTATTGATCAGATGTTTTATAACTCTGACGGTACCAT
>JAAYTO010000270.1 GCA_012523755.1 Clostridium sp.
AATCCTAACTATGCAAGTAGTCAAATATGTTCTGAGTGTGGATATAAGAATCAAGAAGTAAAGAATTTAGGTCTAAGAGAATGGACTTGTCCACAATGTGGAACATATCATGATAGAGATATAAATGCAAGTAAAAATCTAGTAAAGCTGGCTATATAGCTGGTAATTATTCGAGGATGGAACATTCTTTTGAGCTTGGGTAAACTTGTCTCAATAGAGATATTGACCAAGAAGCCATCTGCCTCTATAGGCGATGGTAGTTCACCAGCTTTAGTTTTATGCAAGAGGGTATTCCACAGGTTCTTATGGTATTGCTTGCTTTGTTGCTTGCTTATTTTGCCATAGTAAAAAATATGAGCCGCTGCTGCAATTGGCATGATCGGCAGTTCAGACGGGCCGACTTCAATTTATACTGCGGGTATTTTGGAACCGAAATTATTACCCGTTATTACAATTGCGGCCTATTCCTACATGGCGTTGGTTCCTCTTATTCAACCACCGATTATGAGGGCTCTTACCACAGAAAAGGAAAGGCTTGTTGAAATGCCGTCTCCAAAAAGAGTAACACGCCGCCAGAAAATTGTTTTTTCATTGGGCATTACCCTTGCCACTTTAGTTTTTGTTCCATCGGCAGGTTCATTAATAGCTATGCTGATGTTGGGGAATCTGATTAGAGAAAGCGGTGTTACAGAACGGTATGTCAGAACGCTGCAAAACCATTTATTGAATGTATTAACACTGCTGATAGGGATTTCTATAGGTGCAACAGCCACAGCGGAACGAATCCTGAAGCTCCATACTATTCTAATCATTTGCTTGGGATTGTTAGCTTTCGCCTTTGGCACCATTGGCGGTGTACTGATAGCAAAGCTTTTGTGTAAAATGACAAAAGGGAAAGTAAATCCCTTGAACGGTAATTCGGGTGTGTCGGCCATGCCAATGGCTGCACGGGTTTCTCAAAAGCTGGGGCAGGAATACAATTCCCAAAATCATCTTTTGATGCATGCTATGGGTCCTATTCTTTGAAAATGTCAAATAGAGGATGGAGAAAAAATAAAATAACTAATAAATTTTATATTATTACTAATAGTTCGTGCTGTTTTTTTGTAGAATAAAATGCAGATACGTGGTATAATAAATGGTCGTAAAACTAATTAATGATGGAACTAAGAGGTGTAATATGTTTGAAAGATTCCAGACTGCTGAGAACCGATATGATGAAATAAATCATAAGCTAAGCGATCCGTCTGTAATTGCAAATCAGGATGAGTACCGGAAGCTTATGAAGGAACACGCAGAATTAGAGGAGCTTGTTACTAAGTATGCTGAATATAAAAAGGTGAATCGGGAAATTTCCGATGCTAAGGAGATGCTCGAAGAGAAGCTTGACAGAGAATTTCGTGAAATGGTTGAAACAGAGCTTAAAGAAGCACAGGAAAAGCTTGAGGTTATTAAGAAGGAAATGAAAATACTTCTTCTTCCTAAAGACCCCAATGACGAAAAAAACGTAATTGTTGAAATAAGGGGAGGTGCCGGGGGTGAAGAGGCTGCTCTTTTTGCAGGGGATCTTTTCAGAATGTATACCCGGTACGCCGAAAGAAATAGATGGAAGACAGAAATGCTTGATTCCAACCCCACGGAAATAGGAGGATTTAAGGAGGTTGTGTTTTCCATTGAAGGCAGTGGTGCTTACAGCCGATTGAAATTTGAGAGTGGTGTTCACAGGGTGCAAAGAATTCCATCTACCGAAGCCGGGGGAAGGATACATACTTCTACAGTTACGGTGGCGGTATTGCCGGAGGTTGAAGAGATTGATGTGGATATAAACCCCAATGATTTAAGAGTAGATACCTATAGGGCATCAGGTGCTGGAGGACAGCATGTCAACAAGACCGACTCTGCCATAAGGATAACCCACTTACCCACCGGGTTGGTGGTTACCTGTCAGGATCAAAGATCACAGCATAAAAACAGGGACAAGGCAATGGCGATTTTGAGATCTAAGCTCTATGAGATAGCACAGAATGAGCAAAGCAGTGAGATAGCCCAGGAAAGAAAAAGCCAGGTTGGCACGGGCGACAGAAGTGAAAGGATAAGAACCTATAATTATCCCCAAGGAAGGGTAACGGATCACCGGATTGGGCTTACCCTTTACAAAATAGATGATATACTTGACGGGGATATTGACGAAATAATAGATGCATTGGTTACTACCGATCAAGCCGAAAGACTTGGAAACGGCGGCATAGATTCTGAGGATTAAGAGATACAGTATAATAATATACCCCGGGTATGAATACAATTAAGTAATGACTAAAATAATTAGTATATCCGGGGGCAAAGATGGATAATTTACTTAAGGTTACACTAATAGGCCTTATCTCTGGTATTACGGGAACCGGTATCGGAGGATTGACGGTTTTTTTTGTTAGGGGTGTGAACAAACGCTTTTTGAGCTTTATACTTGAATTCGCAGCAGGCTTGATGACGTCGATTGTGTGTTTTGAATTGATTCCCGAGGCCTTTAGTCTTGGCGGAACGGTTTTAACCTTTGCCGGTGTGTTTGCCGGTGTACTCACGATAATGACGGTTGAAGAGTTTTTGAGAAGGTTTAGGGCTTCAAAACCCCAGGATGAAAAATCAGACCTTTTAAAGACCGGTATGCTGATGGCGATAGGGATTTCGCTTCACAACTTTCCAGAAGGTTTTGCGGTGGGCTCCGGTTTTGGGGCATCCTTAAGCCTGGGGATTATGATAACTACTGTTATTATAATTCATGACATTCCCGAAGGGATTGCTATGGCAGTTCCTATGAGGGCAGGGGGCTTTAGCAGATCCAAGGCTTTTTTTATTACGGTGCTGTCCGGTTTGCCTATGGGTGTTGGTGCTCTTTTGGGAGCAGTTCTTGGAGGAATTTCGCGGGGATTTATTGGTGCGTGTCTGGGATTTGCCGCGGGTGCGATGCTTTATGTGGTATATGGAGAACTGGTGACCGAATCTAAAAAATTGTATTTGGGCAGGTTGCCTTCAGTAGGGAATGTAATGGGTATTATTTGTGGTATAATAGTGACATTATTAAATTAATGTCATGAGTAAATGTTAGGAAGTAATAATATGAAGACCGAAATACTGAAGATAGAATTAAACGGTATTGACAAGGAGAAGTTAAGGTATGCCGCAGAGGTTCTAAGAGGCGGGGGTCTTGTGGCTTTCCCCACTGAGACGGTTTATGGCTTAGGGGCAGATGCTCTCAATGAAAATGCCGTTAAAAAGATATTTGGAGCCAAGGGAAGGCCGTCGGATAACCCTTTAATAGTGCATATAACGGAAAAGGAATGGGCAGGTGGTCTTGCGACATCTATTCCGCCGGCGGCTGAGATTTTAATGGACAGGTTCTGGCCTGGACCTTTAACTTTGGTACTGGAAAAATCGGATAAGGTACCCGATGTAATTACAGCCGGACTTTCCACCGTTGGATTGAGAACACCGGCTCATCCTGTGGCTCTTGCCTTGATAAGGGAGGCGGGTATTCCCATAGCCGCTCCCAGTGCCAATATATCGGGAAGGCCAAGTCCCACTACGCCTGAGCACGTTATAGATGACTTATACGGCAAGGTGGATGTTATAGTTGATGGAGGATGTTCTAAGGTCGGAGTTGAGTCAACGGTTTTGGATGTCACTGCAGCACCCCCCATGATATTAAGACCCGGAGGGGTATCTTACGAGCAGCTTACAGATGTTTTGGGGGATGTAACAATTGATGCTTCCATTTTAAAAAAGCATTCGGAAAATTATGTGCCCAGGGCACCGGGAATGAAATATAAACACTATTCCCCTAAAGCGGAGGTAACCGTTGTTGAGGGTGAGCCCGAAAAGGTTGTCCAAAAAATAAACAACCTTATTTGGGAGTATAAGGAAAGCAATACTGCTGTGGGGGTGCTTTCAACGGAACAGACAAAAATGCTTTATGGGGATGTACCTGTAATTTCATTGGGTGACCGGCAAAAGCCTGAGACCATTGCAGCAAATTTGTTTAAAGCGTTCAGAGATTTTGACGATATTGGTATAGAGGTAATACTTGCGGAAGCCATCGATAATCAAGGTATTGGACTGGCCGTTATGAACAGACTGAAAAAGGCCGCTGGCTATAATATAATCAAGGTTAAATGAAACGAAAGGAATGAATATGTAAGCATGAAGAAAATCCTTTTTGTGTGCACCGGAAATACATGTAGAAGCAGCATGGCCGAAGGATTGTTTAATTATATTGTGAAAAATGAGGGTCACGGGTTGGAGGATTTTACCGCTGTTTCAGCCGGAATATTCGCTTTTGAAGGTGACGGTGCCAACCCTAAGTCGATAAAGGTTTTAAAAGAGGGTTATGGAATTGATATCAGTTCCCATAAGGCCAGAAAAATTACAAATTCCGATATTGAAGATGCCTATATGATACTCACAATGACAAAAGACCATAAGGACACCCTAGTCGAAATATTTCCTCGGGCTCAGGGAAAAATCCGGACATTGAAGGAGTTTGTCTCTAGAGGCAAAGGGGATGAAAATTCGGTAGGGCATTTTAAATGGGATATTCCTGACCCCTACGGTATGCCAGAAGAAGTGTATGAAAAATGTGCACAGACACTAAAGGAGGCAATTGACATGCTGATATTAAGGTTAAAAGAGGAAAAAGGTTTATAGCTGCTTTGAAGGAACCTAGACGTTTTATTTGTATTAAACTTTTTTTGACATAAGGATTTTATTGCTATAAAATATATTGGTGGAGGATAATATGAAAATTGGCATTGGAAGTGACCACGGAGGTTACAATCTAAAAACAAAACTAATAAGCTATTTGAAAGAAAATAATTACGAGGTTTTGGATTTGGGAGCCTTTGATACGGAATCTGTAGATTATCCGGATTTTGGACTTAAGGTCGCCGAGGCTGTTAAGAATAAAGAATGTGACAGGGGTATTGTAATATGCGGTACCGGTCTTGGCATATCAATCTCAGCCAACAAGGTTCCGGGCATAAGAGCGGCTGTATGTACCAACAGCTATATGGCAAGAATGAGCAGGGAACACAACGATGCAAACATATTGGCTCTTGGAGAGCGGGTTGTAGGGTTGGATCTTGCCATAGATATAGTTGAAGCATGGCTTAAGGCGGAGTTTCAGGGAGGAAGGCATAAAGCAAGAGTAGGTAAGATTGGTGAAATTGAGAAAAAATACAGCAAATAGGAGAGATATAATCTATGGAAAATGTTATTGTTGTGGATCATCCTCTAATCCAGCATAAGATATCACTTTTAAGGGATAAAAACACCCAGACAAAGGAGTTCCGTGAATTGGTTTCCGAGATATCTATGTTGATGGGTTATGAGGTTACTAGGAATATGCCTCTTAAAGAAGTAGAAATTGAGACTCCTGTTGGTGTTGCTAGGACAAAGGTTTTGTCCGGAAAGAAGATGGGAATCGTACCTATTCTAAGGGCAGGTTTGGGCATGGTTGATGGGATGCTTAGGCTGCTGCCCATGGCGAGGGTTGGGCATATAGGTCTTTACAGGAATCCTGATACACTTGAACCGGTGAAATACTATTGCAAGCTTCCCTTTGATGTTGTAGAAAGGGAAATCGTAGTATTGGATCCAATGCTTGCAACAGGAGGTTCGGCATCTGCTGCCATAAGCTATCTTAAAGAAAAAGGTGTGACTAATATCAAGCTGATGTGCCTTATAGCTTCAAAAGACGGAATAAATAGAGTAAACAAGGATCATCCGGATGTGTCGATCTTTTGTGCGGCGGTAGATGAGGTACTGGACAGCCATGGATATATACTCCCAGGGTTAGGAGATGCAGGAGACAGGCTTTTTGGAACCAAATAGTACTTAAGTGAGGTCGGAGGGGGGAAAGCTTATGAGACCATCTTGGGATGAGTATTTTATGAAGATAGTAGAACTAATCAAAACCCGATCTACTTGTCTCAGGCGACAGGTGGGGGCACTTATTGTTAAGGATAAGAGGATTCTTTCAACAGGTTATAACGGAGCACCTATGGGCTGTAAGCATTGCAGCGAAATCGGATGCATGAGGGAACAACTCAAAATACCATCCGGACAGAGACATGAGCTTTGCAGGGCAATACATGCCGAGCAAAATGCAATAGTTCAGGCGGCGTACTCCGGTACGAGTGTAAAAGGAGGAACGCTGTATGTAACAAATCAGCCCTGCGTCTTGTGTTCTAAGATGATTATAAACGCCGGTATAAAAAAGATTGTGTTTAAAGGCGATTATCCCGATGAACTGGCCATGGATATGTTAAAAGAGGCCGGTATAAGAGTTATCAAGTTTGAGCCTGACAGTAAATTTTAATATAAATTTAAATTTAGATTAATACTATGAAATGGTATAATTTTAATAAGACGAAGGACATATAAAAGGGACACGGAGGAATGTTTTTAAAGAAAAAGAGATACTAAAGCCAAATGCGATTTACTAAAGATTAAAGCGATTAAAAAAGGAGAAGGTGTTGGTCGTGTTTTATGAATATATTATATCCTTTGTTTTGGCACTTATCGTAGCTTTTTCATTTACACCGGTGGTAAGAAAGATTTCATTCAGTGTAGGAGCTGTTGATGTGCCAAAGGACTCAAGGAGAATGCATAACAGACCCATTGCAAGACTTGGGGGGCTGGCTATATTTGCAGGATTTATTGTATCTTTAATGTTTGGCATCATAGGTACATATCTTAATATTTCAGGAATTGTACCCGATAGGGAGCTTTTGGGACTTCTTGCAGGGGCAGTTATAATAGTTGCCCTTGGCGTTATTGATGATATTAAGCAGTTGGGTCCTAAAATAAAACTGCTGGTTCAGATAATTGCGGCTCTGACTTGCGTACTTATTTCCGGCACTCGGATTGTAAACATTACCAACCCCTTTGTAGAGAGCGGTACCACACAGTTTAGTGATTTTGTATCCTATCCTTTAACAATAATTTGGATAGTTGGCGTAACTAATGCAGTTAATTTGATAGACGGTCTTGATGGCCTTGCGGCTGGGGTATCGTCTATATCCTATCTTTCATTGTTTTTTGTTTCACTGATAACGGGTGATGTGGACAGTGCACTAATTACTGTAATTCTTGCCGGTTCTACACTAGGGTTTTTACCGTACAATTTTAACCCGGCGAAGATATTTATGGGAGACACTGGAGCAACCTTTTTGGGTTTTACCCTTTCAATTATTTCTATTCAGGGAATGCTCAAGTCTTATGCTGCTCTTTCGATTGCAGTTCCGTTGCTTGTACTGGGACTTCCATTGTTTGATACGCTGTCCACCATATTCAGAAGGGTTTTAAACAGAAAACCAATCATGCAGGCAGACAGGGGACATTTGCATCACAAGCTTATTGATATGGGGTATAGCCATAAGCAGACAGTCCTTGTTATGTATACATTAAGTGCCACCTTAGGGCTTAGTGCCATTGTTCTGGCGGACAAAGGCTTTATAAGTGCAATTATTTTAGTTATTACCGTTGCAGCTTTCGTAATCGGTGGTGCTAAATACATGCTGGAAATTGATGATGTGAAAATAGCCGGGGAAGACAAACGGAAGGAAGAGGTTGTAAATACCGTTATTAAGAACCAGGTTCATGGTGAACTGAAAGTAAATGATAAGGGAAACTGATAAAAGGAAATAAAGGTCACACAGGAGAACACAAGGGGACAGAGCACAAGGGGACGGTTCTTCCGTGTCGTACGACACGGAAGAACCGTCCCCTTGTGCTCTGTCC
>JAAYTO010000271.1 GCA_012523755.1 Clostridium sp.
ATCTTACTACAAAGGCTCAATAAAGTTTATCTGTAATTTATGCCATGGCTTAATCTTCCTTCATGATTTCACCGTGATATCATCTGTTATGCAATCTAATACCTCACCGTCTACATTTAAAAATCCAAGTATTTATTATATTTTGTGTTATCTATACTATCGTCAATATTAGTTGTAGCCGTTTCAGAAGGTGTAGGTGTATTCTCTTGCAAATTCGTATTATTATCTTCAACTGCATTGGGTTTGGCTGGAGTACTGGTCTGAAAACCTATATTATTCACCCCAATTGTACCTGATGTCGGCAATGTTTTGTCTTTATTCTTATCCGATATATTTTGACCCGTGCAAGATGACAAGAGCACACATAAAAGGCTGCAAGTAATTATTTTTTTCATTCATTATCCCTTCCTTTCCAATGTAATTGTATTTTTTTACGTTCTATAAGACCTCACAAATATATTCTATCATATCATATTAAGTTTATTTTTTTCTTCATGACCGAAAAAAAAGGAGATTTATTAAGAGATAAAATACTTTGATAATGCTACGACTTCGATAAACTTAATATAAAGAGAAAAGTGCGGATTTAACCGCACTTTGAATATCCACAGTGTCTACAGACCACACAGCCGCCTTCATGCTCAAGTTCCTTTCCGCACTCGGGGCACTCAGTCTTTATAAGATTATCCGGCACTTCCGGGTCATCAAAAACCTGACTTTCGTCTTCCGCCTCTAACGGATTGTCCACGGATTGACAGGAAGTTTTTGCTGTGGGACGCTGAAACCTCTGTTCATCAGTAATTGAAGCTTCACTTGAGACATTTTTATTGCCGTTTTGGAATTTAACAACCTTCTCAATAAGCCTTCCGATAGCATCAGGGCATGACATTACCTTTAAGCTCTTCTGCCTTATTGTTGAGGGACATCTGATTCCCTTTAACTGTTCTATAATGTATTTGTGGTCAACACCCGAGCGAAGTGCAATGGACACCAGCCTTGCCGTTGCCTCAGACTGTGAAGGACATCCTCCTGCCCGTCCTGTATTTGTAAACACCTCACAAATACCCTTTTCGTCATAATTAACGGTTACATACAAATTGCCGCAGCCAATCTTTACTTTTTCGGTAAATCCGGTAGCTATCTCCGGCCTTGGTCTCGGTGCTATGCTTGAAACTGTTTGATCATCGGAATTGCTTTCTTTTTTGTTTACCTTTCCAATGTTCAGCACCTGCATATCTCTGCTTCCGTCACGATAAATGGTTACACCCTTGCAGTTTGTCTTGTACGCAAGCCAGTATACATCAGATACATCCTTTCTGGTTGCCTCATTTCTTAAATTCACAGTCTTGGATACTGCATTGTCAGTGTACTTCTGGAAAGCAGCCTGCATTTTTACATGCCACTCGGGAGAAATATCATGGGATGTTACAAAAACCTCCTGAACATCAGCGGGTATTTCATCAAATCCCTTTATTGAACCGGTCTTAGCTATCCTTTTCATCAAGTCATCCGAATAGAACCCTTTTTTAGTGGCTATCTCCTTAAACAATGGATTTACCTCAATAAGTTCATCATTGTCCATAACATTTCTTATATAAGAAATGGCAAACAGAGGTTCAATCCCGCTCGATACCCCTGCAATTATACTGAGGGTACCAGTAGGGGCAATAGTTGTAGTGGTAGCATTCCTCACCCTAATACCAAGGTCCTTATAAATGCTCTTATCATAATAGGGAAATACTCCCTTTGTTTCTGCCAATTCAATTGAAGCCTTTCTCGACTCCTCCTGTATAAAATGCATTACCTTTTCTGCAAGGTTGATAGCCTTCTGGGAATTATACGGTACATTAAGCTTGCAGAGCAAGTCCGCCCAGCCCATAACACCAAGACCAATTTTTCTCGTACCTCTGGTCATTTCGGTTATTTCAGGCAATGGGTACTGGTTGACATCGATGACATTGTCAAGAAAATGAACAGCTTTTCTAACGGTTTTCCCGAGACGGCCGTAATCGACTTCCATAACCCCGTTATTTTTCTTTACCATAATGCTCAGGTTGATAGAACCGAGATTACAAGCTTCATAAGGCAATAATGGCTGCTCTCCGCAGGGATTCGTGCTTTCAATTTTTCCTATTTCCGGTGTTACATTGCCTTTATTCAGCCTGTCCAAGAAGATTATTCCGGGTTCACCGTTATTCCATGCCATATCAACTATTAATTCAAATACATCCGTTGCATTAAGCTTTCCGGTAATTCTGCCGGTATGCGGCTCCACCAGATTATAATCCTCGCCCTTCTCAACGGCATTCATAAATTCTTCTGTAATACCCACACTGATATTGAAATTCGTAATATCCGCATTATTCTTTTTACAGCAAATAAAGTCCATAATATCAGGGTGGTCAACACGAAGTATTCCCATATTGGCACCCCTTCTGGTACCTCCCTGCTTCACCGCCTCCGTAGCTGCATTAAACACCTTCATAAAACTGATAGGACCGCTTGCGACTCCTCCTGTAGAGTTAACCGAAGCACCCTTCGGTCTCAAACGCGAAAAGCTAAACCCGGTGCCGCCACCGCTTTTATGTATAAGTGCGGCATTCTTTATGGTTTCAAATATACCCTCCATTGTGTCCTCAATAGGCAGCACAAAACACGCACTTAATTGTCCCAATGGCCTGCCTGCATTCATGAGTGTGGGCGAATTGGGTAAAAATTCAAGTCCCGATATCATTTTATAGAAATCCTGCTCGATACTTTCAAGCTCCTTTACTGAAACAAACTCTCTGTCTGCCTCAGCAACAGCTTTTGCGACCCTCATGAACATGTCTTTTGGAGTTTCCAAGAGCGTGCCTTTCTCATCCTTCGCAAGATATCTCTTCTCCAAAACTTTTATCGCATTCTCGCATAATTCCATTGCTATCCCCCTCTATACGAATCACTACATTTTGTATGTTATTTATTAGTGTGATACTGTATATTGTATCATTTATTCAGGACAAGTCAAGGTAAAAATATGAATCACGCACCCGTTGTGAGGGTGCATATTATTTAAGTGAAGAAACAATGTGGAAGAAACAATGTGAAGCAAGTTGTAGAGCCTGTTTATACGACGTGGAAAGGGAGAGCATCCATTCTCACGAAGTGAGTTTTGCTCGACCCCACGGAGTATTTACAGGCTCTAAACTTGCGTAACTTTAGTTTCTGGAATATTTTTCTTCACATTTATTTAATGCACCCGTATAACCATCATAATTTGACTTATATAGAGAAAATAAGGTACAATTAATATGTTATTAGTCTTTTTTAGCACAGAACCTTACATTTTAGTTCAGTGTTTGACAAGAAATCATTTAAGGCGGTGAAAAAAAATATGTCGTTTAAAGGACACCTTCCTGACAAAGATTCCTTTGAAAATACTCCCTGTCCTTTATGTAATAATGAATCCGGCAGTTTTGTATATGAAATAAATTCGTACAAATACAACAAGTGTAATGAATGTCAGCTGGTGTATTTGAACCCCAAGCTTAATGAAAAGTCATTATTGTCATATTACGCACAAGACAGTTTCTATACACAATACAGTGCAGGAACAGGATATGAGATACAGGAAAAGGCTTTACGCAGTACTTTTTCCAAGTATATGAAAGAATTGCACAAGAGAAATGCAACCGGGGGAAAACTCCTGGAAATCGGTTGCAGTTTCGGTTTTTTATTGGATGAAGCAAAAGATTTTTTTGACTACAGGATTGGAACGGATTTTTCCAGTGAAGCGGTTAATCATGCAAAAAAGTATGCAGACAATGTTTATTGCGGTGGACTTGAAGCTGTGCCTGACAATTCGGTCAACAAATTTGACTGCGTAATTACTTTCAGTGTTCTGGAACATGTTTACAATCCCAATGCATTTATTAAGGAAATAGAAAACTACATGACTCCAAAGGGACGTTTAGTTGTTTCCACTCCTTTTATAGGCGGAATGTGGTACAAAGTATTGGGAAAAAAATGGCCGTTTTTTATTCCTCCGGAACATGTTTGCTTATATAACCACGATTCAATATCACGGTTATTGAAGCAAAATGGTTTTAAGAATATCCAGATATTTATTTCTTCACATGCCTGGCCCATTGCTGTATTTTTATCAAAGATGGGTATGCATAAGCTGAGTTCTATGACAACCAAGCTAGGGATTGGAAACAGCCCCTTGTTTGTACCGTCTACAATAATAAATGTTATTGGCTCCAAATAAACGAAAAACATCCGATATCGTCATTTCTGCATATTGTAAGAATAAATGAGATATCGGATTTTTTTGTATTCTTTTTTACCGATACTATGCCATAATAATTTACGGTTTTATAAAAAACTAAAAACTTGTATCTAGGTATTAATTGCATATTTAAAGGGTGCATATTATGCACCCTGTTTTAATTATTCAAATCTTTTGTTTAATCTTTTAAAAATGCCGTTTCCGAATAGGTGTTGTTGGCATCCCAGCATATCCATTCCTCATAGCCTGCATCATACACCGCTTTAATCTGTTCTCTTAGCTGTTGGGGACCATATGACTGATAATAACCCTTTCCAAGCCATGAGGCTGTAAAGTCTTGAATATACGGCCTAACCTCTGCCTTGTAGCCTTCCACTTTTGAAAGTCTGTCCTTGCATTTAACAAGGCTCTGGTATACAACTCCATATGGGTCAAGGTCCGGTTTCATAAACTGAACACCGTTAACTATCTGTCCGACAGCGTAATGTGAAGGATATACCATTGGAGATATATAAGCAACATCTTTTCCGACATACTCCAGGTATTGACCTATATCTTCGGTATCAGCCGGGCTCTCCAGGATTATTCCAAATACATCTGCCGACAAAACAACACCGGGAAGCTCCTGTCTTGCATAAGCGAGAAACTCATTTATAGCTTCATATTTTTCCTTACCGTTGCTATTAAAGTTCATTGACTTTTTGCTTCCGTCATTCGGGAATCTGATATAGTCAAACTGAATCTCATCAAAACCCTTTTCAACCGCTTCTCTTGCTATGTCAATCAAATACGGCCATGAATCCTTGTTGTAAGGATCCAACCATGTTAGATTGTGGTTGTCTTTCCACAAACCGCCGTTGACATTCTTAACTGCCAACTCAGGCTTCTTTGATGAGAGCATAGGATCCTTAAAGCATACAAGTCTTCCTATAACATGAATGTCATTGTCATGAAATGCTTTTAGTACCTTATCCACATTATACTTGTTCATCCAAGCACCTATTTCCCTCACAGCTGGAACATTAGACTCATATCCCACATATCCGTCATCATCCTTGATATCAACTACATAAGAGTTAATCTCGGTATTTTTTGCAAGCTCAACATAATGGTTAAGCCTGTCATCGCCCCCAACTGTCCATCCCGTGAGGTACAAAGCCCTTACCTTGATATCCGATTTTGCCGGCACAGATTCATCAGGAGTAATGGTTGGAGTTGGACTTACTTCTTCCGGTGGTTCTGTCTCCTGTACGTCATCACCATCATTATCTGCCACTGTTTTATCCGGTAAAGGATTGTTAACATCAACCTCTTTACCCTTACATGCACTCAATGAAAGAATAAGTGACAGTGACAGTAAAGCTACTAAAAAATACCTGCTAAATAAAATTTTTCTTTTGTTTTTAATTGACATATTGACCCCCTATAGATTCTTTAATTATTAGATGTGCCCACTATTATTAACCATAGCAGTACAAAAACTCAAAGGCACCAAGCCTTTCGTTTTTGTTTTTAGTCATTTCACTAACAAACAAATTCCATAACTGAAATTGATTAATAATAGTATAACATGTTTATATTTATAATACTATTTAGACGAGAATATAACAATATAAGTTTTATTTTTTTTAAAAGAAATTTATTCCTTCAAAAAAGCAGACTCCGTATATGTGTTTGCCGCATCCCACAAAATCCATTCCTCATATCCGGCATCATACACTGCCTTTATCTGTTGTCTGACCTGCTTTGGGCCATAGGTCTGGTAGTAACCCTTCAGCAAATATGAGGCTGTAAAGTCCTGAAGATATGGCCTGACCTTTGCCCTGTAACCATCCACCTTTGATATTCTTTCCTTTGTTTTTAAAAGGACATTGTAAACAACCTCATAGGGTTTTAAATCAGGGGCTTTGAACATTATGCCGTTTATAGATTGTCCGACTCCGTTACCCATCATGCCGTTTGAAGCATTGGCATAATGGGACGGATATATCATTGGAGATATACAGTCTATATCCATTCCAACACCCTCTAAAACCTGACCTATACCCTCCCGGTCTCCCGGAGTCTCACAGACAATAGCAAATATATCTGCTGAAACTGGTACCCCAAGTTTGTTGATTTCCACAGCTGCCTCCTTGAGAAAACCGGATACCGCATCAGCTTTCGGTGGAGTATTTTCTCCGTAATTAACCTCTTTATCGCTCACTGCAGGAAACCTTACATAATCGAACTGTATTTCATCAAACCCCTTTTCCACCGCTTCCTTTGCAATATCAATGTTGTATTTCCATACTTCCCTGTTATAAGGGTTTGTCCATGCAATACTGCCGTTCTCCCTCCATACTGAACCATTCTTGCGTTTTACGGCTAAATCCGCCCGTTTTTGAGCAAGGTAGTTGTCCCTGAAGCAAACAATTCTTCCAATTACGTAAATCCCATTATCATGCAACAGCTTTAATACTTCATCCACATCATACAACTGGTGGTGAGCACCAATATCCTTTACACTCTTTATCTGCGACAGATAATTAACTCTTCCATCCTCTTTTACATCGATTACCACAGCGTTTAACTCTGTTGTGTTTATAAGATCTACAAGCTTTTCCATATACTTTTTATTTCCTGCTGAAGTTCCTGTAACATAAACGCCCTTTACCTTCACATCATTTTTTACAGGTTTTGCTGTAGATGGATTCTCTGCATTGTTATCTTTATTGGTATTTTGCTGTGAATATTTAATTTGGCTGTTTCTATTCTCTTCGCCCCGCATGCTCCGATTGTCACGATTCCTGTTGAGATTTATACATGCGGCCGATCCCACTAAAGTCAATATTAATATAATCGAGGCTAAAAAAAGCCTTTTATTCTTTAGCATTCTTTTCCCCATTTCATTAACTGTTATACTTGATACTGTAACCATTAACTATAGCCTTTCATATATTATTTGCTTTGTAAGATTAAATTTAAACATGAAATCTTTGACTATAGGAAAATACAGGTCGATCGGTAACTTTATTTATTTGGTCGGTGTCTCCTTTGGATTGAGTAAAATGATAATAAGTTAATAACAAAACCCCCGAAAAGCAATTCAAGTACCTTTCGGAGGTTTTGTTATCTATATATGTAATAGGAGAGATAATAATGCTTAATATAGTTTATGATTTTATAAATAATCTATACCGGGAAAGAAGTTATCTTCCGAAGTATATATCGTTTCAGCAATGTAAGGTCGGTGGAGTCAACTTCACCATCCCCATTAGTATCAGCATTGGAAAAATTATCTCCCGTAAGGGATGTCTTTCTAAGTAAATACCTTTTCAACAATGTTACATCCGTCGAGTCAATTTCTCCGTCACCGTTAACATCACCTTTGCTACCTACAGTGCTACCTTCGCCGAATATAAACCAGTCAATATTTACAGCACCTTTAAATACAAGGTACAAATCATGTTTCCCTGTAACTTTGTTAATATTACAGCTTTGCTCTTCGTATGCATTAAAGCCACCAGTTGATACCACCGGTAATGTACCTACGAGAGTTCCAGTTGGGCTGTCTAACCGCAGCTCGATAGATGTATCCGCAGTTGTTGTGACAAGAGCAGTAAAGGATGTTGCACCATCTTTAAAATCAATGTTTTTATAAAGTGTATAATCGCCGTTTTCAATATATCCCAAACCTTGGCCGCCGCCCGCAGTGCCTACTGTTTGAATGGTAGAAGATTTAATATCGTTATACTCCTCAACTTCCAACCGCGAAAAAGCACTTCTTTCATCTGGTACATCTGTGCCACCCGCTTCACTTACAAAGGTTGTGACACTTTGAGGTTCTAAAGTTATTTGGAAAGTATCCCCTGATGTATTTATGTCCGATTCTTTCCTAAGATTTTTTGAACCTGTGGTAACATACCTTTCCCATTTCCGTATTTTCCCTCCCGGAACAGATATATTAATTGTCTTAGATTCGGTACTCTTATTTATAACTACAGCCACAACATTATTATCCTTCTTGTAAGCGGATACATACACATTGTACGTCGGATTCTTTGTTGCATTAACCCTTACATATCCGGGACGAACAAATTTAGAATAATGAGCCATCATATAACCCCGCTTACTTATAGTACCGTCATCTTTCATCGGACCATAATTCCTGCGGATATACCACCATACATATGCCTGAAAATTACCCTCTACCAAAGCATTATGCATATTATGGGCAACCTCTAATGCTTCCGGCCATCGATCAGCCGAATTACTGTTACTGTTCGGAACATAAACCTCGGTCATCCAGAGATCTTTTCCTGCTCCCTTTTGTTCAAAAAGGGGATAGGGCATATTATTGACACTGGTACCGTAAAAATGGGCACCAAGTATATCCAGATTGGCAAGGGCTTGGGGATCGTTCAAAATTGGGTCAGAAACATTTTTCAAATATTGAAATGACTCCGGTGCCATTACCCTGCAATTGATAGACCCCGCATATTCTTTCATGAAGCGAAGCATTTCCTGTGGAGTCCACCATGTCCACTCATGGGCATAGTCCGGCTCATTCTGGACAGAAATAGCATATAAATCCACACCATTATTCTTCATATATGCAACAAAATCATTAAGATGCTGTGCGTACGCTGCATATTTATCGTACCTAAGTCTTTTTTGATTCGGCACACCATTTCGGGTGAAAAACTCAACCATATCACTCGGTGGATTCCATGGCGAGGCAAAAACAATTGCCCCTTTTTCAATCGCTTTTTTTGCAGTTGCTAATTCCCTAGACCAGTTATTTCTGTTCTCGTCCACATGAATTCTTAAAATAGAAAAACCCAACTGCCCTTCTCCATTACCAAAAGCGGTTTCTCTTTGTTCTGCTGTCAAATCACTAATCCAAATCGGGTGATTCATTCCTCCAAAACCGCGGATTAATTGTCTTTCCGCCGATAAATCTATCGTAGCCGTTTCTGCTGCATCTGCCATCATTGTAAAGCAAAAAGCCTGAGTCAACACGACTAATAAAGCAAGAGCTATGATTTGTAGTCTTTTTAAATTGCACATGTTAATACCCCCTAAAATTATTAAATAAGAAACCTTTACCAAACAGACTTCTTAGTGTTGTGCCTAAATTAATCCTAAGCTATTTTGCCCAATATATTAAGTCCACACATCCCTCCCTTATATAATTTCAACCGTTTCACTTATACGAGACATGTATATGTTTTAAGTTGGTAATTTGAATCAATTAATTTATTTGCAATGTTACTCAACTTCAATTTTAATATATGTCGAATCCTCTCTATCAAGATCGGTTTCTATGTTTTCTATATAAAGGTTAAAATCCCTATGCCTAATATACCTATAAGTATAATTATAGGATTGGAAAGAAACCCCGTTTTCATCCGCCAAACCCGGTACAACTCTATAAGTTGCATCCTCTTTGAATAAGTCCGTATCCTCGTATTTTTTAAGAATAACTTCAAAGTTTTCATGTTTTAAGTAATACCCCGGATAATTCTTCGACTCAAAGGAAACACAACTTGGGTCTGCAAGTCCGGGAACTATTTTAAATACAGAATCTTCAACAGACTCCTCATACGAAGCAATACAAGCAATGAATGAATCAACCCCTATATAATGTCCACGATAGTTACTGGATTCAAATCTCACAAACTTTGAACCTGTGATCTTTGCGGTTGATGTCGGTGTCGGTGTCGGTGTCGGTGTCGGTGTCGGCGTTGGTGTCGGCGTTGGTGTTGGTGTTGGTGTTAGTGTCGGCGTTGGTGTCGGTGTTGGTGTCGGTGTTGACGTTGGTGTTGACGTTGGTGTTGACGTTTCTTTCAGCTTTCCTTTTTCTGATTCATCACTTAATACACCTGTTATTAAGTCATTGACATTAGTCTTCTTAGCTTCTTCAAGTGACAAATTGCTTCCTAAATCCTTGTACTTATTGTATAATACATATCTGCCGGTAGATATCCCTTCAAGCCGTGCAGCTTCTCTTTCACCTACATCAGCTTGGACAAGATATACATCGGCTTTACCGCTCTTTTGTATATCATTTTTTAATGAATTCGTAACAATGCTAAGTTTTTCCTTTTTGCTCTGTAATTCTTTGTTTTGTTCTCCTTTTTTGCTGTTTAATGTAGTTGAAATTAATACACAGTCCTTTTCAGTCTTACTTATAGCATCATCCTTTTTTACCTCGTCTATTATATTATCAATAGCTTTAGAAACGTTAATCCTACCAATCTCTAATTTACTAACAAGAACCTCCGCATCATTATTTAAGGGAAGCAAATTCAAAACATTTCCGGCATCATCAATTTCAATCTCAAGGCTGGGATTTATGTCGACGCCAATATACGCAAAAACTTTGGGATTGTATAAAATATTATTTAAATTAATTATTCCTGAAAAATTTAAAAAACAAGTCACCACAAACAGAAAACAGGCAACACTTAAAACTGGTTTTATTAAAACCGACCTTCTTCCAATAACTTCTTTATTTGTAAATTCAATTTCCTTTCCTACATAAATTGTAGGACTCCTCTTGATATAGTAACACTGAAATTCATCAGTGGTTACTATCGCTTTGTTTTTTGTCAGTTTTAATACAACACCTTGATATCTCATTTCTATCCTCCAAAAATGCAGGCCTACACAAATTAAAACTGTATACTTGCAAACTTTTAAATACATTCGTGTTTATAAGGAATTTTATACTTTTTAACACATTAAAATATTTTGCTTAAATATGTTTTAAAATTCATATAATCATTGTCAAATAATATGCATAGACATATAATAAATGCCCTGTTTCTTTCAACAGTCTTTGGATGAACATCAATTATTTTCGAAAGTTCTTTCATCTGTATGTACTTTTTTGTTTTCAATTTGTTTAAAATACTTTTATTTTCAATTATTTTTTTAGCTATGTCCATACACATCTGTCTTGAGTCCTTATGTTTCGGCATATAATCAGGCAAATTGACTATATTTAGACCAAAACTCTCTAGCTGCTTTGAAAAATCCCTGATTTCGCAAATAAATTCGTAACTACTGGATTCCTGTTCAATATCAGCCATATTTATTCTTTTTTCAAATTCAGATTCATTATTACTGCTAAAATACGAAAAAGGAATTTCTTTTCTACCAATTGATGATGTTTTTCTAAAATAGTCTATCATTCTCTTTTTTATCACCATTTCTGCAAATTTAAGAAAGCTTCTACTCCTACTAATATCAAACCTTTCAATAGCTTCATTAAACGCCATTAACCCAACACTATATTCATCACTGCTTTTTAAATCCACCATTTTTGAGGAATAGAAGCCTGAAACAATATTTAATATAAATGGAATATAGTCTTTTATGAACTTTTCTTTTAAATGCTTGTCCCCGTCTTTGATTCTTTCAACAATGCGGGTTGCCGTTTCACTGGTATAATCTATAATAGCAGAAATAAATAGCATATCTCTCTTCCCTCATCAATAATATCCTTCTTTGCGGATTGTAAATTACATAATTAATATCGGAATAATTATATCGGAAAAGAAGATATTTTCCTTAATATATATCGCTTAAGCAATGTAAGATCGGTGGAATTTACCTCTCCGTCTCCATTAGTATCCGCGTTAGAAAGATTATTTCCCGTAAGAGATGTCTTTCTAAGCAAAAACCTCTTTAATACGGTAACATCTGTCGAGTCAATCTCTCCGTCGCCATTTACATCACCTATGCTACCCGTGCCGCCATCTTCATCAAATGTAAACCAGTCAATATTTACAGCACCCGAAAATATAAGGTACAAGTCATGTTTCCCCGTGACTTTGGTAATGTTGCAGCTTTGCTCTTCGTATGCATTAAAGCCACCAGTTGATGCCACCGGCAATGTACCTATAAGAGTACCGGTAGGACTGTTTAACCGCAATTCGATATTAGGAGTACCGGTAGTAGAGACTAACGCCTTAAACTTGGTTGCTCCCGTTCCGAAGTCAATACTTTTGTATACCATGTAGTCACCATTTTCAATATATCCTATACCGCTTCCGCCACCAGCAGTGCCTACTGTTTGAATGGTAGAAGATTTAATGTCATTAAATTCTTCGGCCTCTAACCTTGAAAAAGCACTTCTTCCAACTACAGGTGTCGGTGAAGGTATTGGTGACGTTGTAGGTGTCGGTACTGCATCGGAATTGAATTTCCACCAGCTGAAATTGAATAAGTAACCGCTTCCGCCGGTAAACCTGAAAAACACATCATGAACACCAGTTGCTCCACTGATTGAACAGGATTTTGTTGTCCATTTCTGCCAACCTCCGGTTCCCTCTACCTTGCAAGTTCCAATCAGTTTTCCTGTAGGACTGCCCAATCTAACTTCAATATTTCCGCCCTCCGTATCGCTTGCCACTCTGGCTTCAAAGCTTGTTGCACCACCACTGCCGAAATCAACTCCTTTAATTTGAATCCAATCCCCATTTTGTATGAATGAAACATTACGTCCGCCTTCACTGCACTCTTCAGTTTCAATACCGGATTCTTTATGCATGGTTACGGCGGCGTTTTCAATGTAAGGATTTACATACTTGAGCTGTGTCAAGCCGTCTACCGTTGGAACAACCTGCTTTATGGTACCGTCAGAGTTATAAAACATCTGATCAATAGCAACATTTCTTTGGTATACGGCATCTTCTCCCCGCTGTTTAGCCACAGTCCTGTTATGGTATACGCAATACCAATTACCCTTAAATTCTACAATAGTATGATGG
>JAAYTO010000272.1 GCA_012523755.1 Clostridium sp.
GGAGACACAGGGGGAGCACAGGGGGACGGTTCTTCCGTGTCATAGCACGGAAGAACCGTCCCCCTGTGTCCTCCCCCTGTGTCCTGATTATGTCAATTTAATTGTTAAAATCGTACCCCTAAAAGGGTTTATTTGCATATTATGCAATATGCAAAACCTTTTTAGGGGGATTATTTATGTCGAGATTTAATAGAGGAAGTATTGTAGTCAGAAAATCACATGGGCAGGATATCTATTTTACAGTAATCGATATACAAAATAAAGATTCTGCCAAACCCCTGTATATTTTGAGGGGAATGTTTTACAGGATAATTGCCGATGCTTATGAAGATGACCTGATAAAAAAGGATTACAGAAATGCCATGACGGATTTGAATATGCATGTAGTAAGGGCAAAGAGCAATGCAATTAGAGGACTAAATTTCAACAGACTTTTGCTAAGCAAAGCAAGACGAAGTTCGGGAAGAATCCTTCACATTGATTCCAGCGAAAGATTTCTCAATATGTGCAGAGACCTCTATAGGGAGGCTGGGCTTAAGTCCACCGGGTATCTTGCCAGTGAGAACGAGCAGCCAAGTATTATAAGGCGGGCACTTTTACAGAGTAAACCGGGTATACTTGTGGTGACCGGTCATGATGGTATTAAGAAGAGTAACAGCGACCTAAATTCCATTGATAATTACAGGAACTCAAAATATTTTATAGAATGTGTTAAAGAAGCGAGAAAGTATGAGAAGGATTATGATAAGCTGTGCATATTTGCCGGGGCTTGCCAGTCGCATTTTGAGGCTATTATGGAGGCGGGGGCTAATTTTGCAAGCTCCCCGGGAAGAATAAACATAAATGCCCTAGATCCTGCAATTGTATCGGAAAAGGTTGCCCTTACAGACAGAAACAGTTTTGTCACTCCCCGGGAGATTGGGGAAATTACCATTTCTGGAAGTGAAGGCATAGGCGGAATAAATACAAGGGGGCATCTTGTAAACTAAGCATCTTGAGCAGCACCACCTATTTCCATAATATGTAGCAGCAATTTGGTGAAGATTCTTCACATTATTTAATAAACCCGCAACAGTTTACTTTGTTGAATCCGGGGGCTATATACTGTAAAATATAACGAGGCAATAGATGTCCTACCCTATAGGGACGGCTGCCAATCTACTAAAACGGGAAGCTTTAGCCAAAATACAGCTATTATGCTTATATACACAGCTTTAGATAGAAGGAGATGCGATTGAGGAAAAAACTATACATTACGGAAAAACCTTCTGTAGCAGCAAGCTTTGCAGAAGTGTTGGGAATGAAAATCGGAAGAAAGGACAGAGAAAGGGGCTATGCCGAGTCCATTGACACAATTGTGACATGGTGCTTTGGGCACCTTATCACATTGGCTTTGCCTGATGCTTATGATCCTGCATACAGGGCATGGAGGGTGGAGTCCCTTCCTATTATACCTGAAAAATACAAGTATATTGTGATTGATGACAAGGGAGTCAAAAAGCAGTTTGAGACCGTAAAAAGGTTAATGAACAGGGAAGATGTTGACCTTATTTACGCATGTACCGACAGCGGGCGGGAGGGCGAATACATTTTCAGGCTTGTGTATGAACAGACCGGATGTAAAAAGGAAGCAAAAAGAGTGTGGATTTCTTCCCAGACTGAAGAGGCTGTCCGGGAGGGCATACGGAGTGCCAAGGACTTAAGTGAGTATAACTCCTTGGCACAGGCTGCATATTGCAGGGCTAAGGAGGATTGGCTTTTCGGCATGAACTTCAGCAGGATTTACACATGCATGTATGGTGCAAAGGTTTCAAGCCTTGTAAAGGAGAGCAAGTCCTCGGTTATTGCCATCGGAAGGGTAATGACATGTGTGTTGGGTCTGGTTGTGGAAAGGGAACAGGAGATAAAAAACTTCGTGCCAAAGAAGCATTATGGTATTGAGGCGAATTTTGTATCCGCAAACAGCAGGATTGAATATAAAGGCAAATGGGTGCCAAAAGGAGAAAAAGGCAGTAAGTCTGTGAATAATAAAGCAGAAAACAAATTTGACACAAAGGAAAAGACCAAGGCTAAGCAAACGGAAAAAATGGAGGAAGAGGAAAAGTATATCGGGAAGGAAGAGGCAGAAAGTGTTATTGAAAAACTTTCGGGACATTCCGGCAAAATAAAGAAGATTCAAATAAAGGCAAAAAAGGAACAGCCGCCCCTTCTGTTTAATTTAGCGGAGCTTCAATCGGAAGCCAACAAGAAGTTTAAACTTCCGGTGGACAAAACCCTTGAGATTGCCCAGAGCCTTTATGAGAAAAAGCTGATTACCTATCCGAGGACCGATAGCAGAGTTCTTTCAACCGATGTTCTTGGCGAAATACCGAAGGTTTTGAACGGGCTTTATAAAAGTCCGGCATACAGGGATTATGTTTTGAGAATAAAGGAGTTTGGGGATATTAAAGTTACAAAATCCTCAAAGAGGTTTGTTAACAATGAAAAGGTTACGGATCACTATGCCATAATACCCACGTATATAACCCCTGAACTTGACACGATGAAGGATGAGGTAAAAAATGTATATAATCTTATAGTGAAAAGATTTTTAGCAATTTTTTATCCCCCAGCGGTTTACAACTCTGTACAGGTTGAGACTCAGGTGAAGGATGAAATTTTTATTTCCAATGCCAAAACCCTTAAAGAAGCGGGCTGGAAAGAAGTTTACGAAGTAAGTGCTGTCAAAGGGGAAGAGGATTTAACCAAGGCACCGATACATCTTCTAGTTAAAAATGAAGAAAGCAAAGTTCTGGGCTATGAGCTTGAGGAGAAACTGACCCGGCCTCCTTCAAGATATACGGATGGTTCCCTGATAATTACCATGGAGAAGGCGGGAAAATTTATAGAAGACGAGGAGCTCCGGGAGCAGATTAAAACTTGTGGAATAGGCACATCCGCTACCCGTGCCGGAATAATTAAAAAGCTCAAAAATATCGGTTATATCAAAATAAACTCTAAGACCCAGGTAGTCACCCCCACACCTAAAGGAGAAGCTATAGTTGAGGTGGTAAAGAGGACGGCTAAAGAGCTTTTGAGTCCATCTTTTACGGCGAGCTGGGAAAAAGGCCTTGCAATGATTGAAAATAAGGAAACAACCCAAGAAATCTTTGAACAGAAGCTTCATGCCTATATCAAAAAAACAATAGCAAAGGTAAAGAGATCGCACTAAAAAAATACTTCATATCATTGATATGAAGCCAGTTATAAGGAAATAATGTTTTGCAAGAAAAACCATGAAATCATTTTTGAGGGATGTTTTATAAGAGTTACAAATACTGCCAGGATTGAAAAACTTACCTACTACTATTTGTATTCTGATGTTTCGTTAATATGCATGCAAAATCACAATACAGGTTCTGTA
>JAAYTO010000273.1 GCA_012523755.1 Clostridium sp.
TCAAATTCTATTTTGATTCCGTAAACTGAACCCGCTACTGGCTTGATATCTTTGAAGCTTGGAGCATACTTGTCTTCAAATCCCTCAACAACAACACCACTTGTTAAATACTTACCAGTGTCAGACTGTATTTTTTCTGGTTCTATCTTAAGTTTGTAATCACCAACATCCGACGGATCTTTAGGTTTTACACCACTTTGGAGTGTACCTGTAATAATTGATTCTCCGTCTTCATATTTGTATGAAATACCACCAAGTTGTTTTTCAGTTTCACCTTTAACAACTATAAAGCCGTTTGCAGGATAGCTTGAGAGTTTCTTGTTAATGACAATTTCAATCTTGTCTGCACTTATAACTCTTACTTCTTTCACTTCAGGACTTTTTTCTTTTTTTATACTAGCTGTCAATTCTTCTATGCCTTCTCCCCAAGCGTTAACAGAATTACCAGCTTTATCTGCAACTCTAGCTATTAATTCATCTTCTTCAGATACCTCAAGCTTTTCTGTCTTGAAGGTTATTTTAACTTTCTTTCCATCGGAACCGAACATTGCAAGTGTAACGCCTTCCGGAAGTGCTTTTCCATCTAATCTATAGTTGTCTTTGTTAAGAACTGATCCGTCTCCACTTGTCTTCATTTCTTCATTAAATGTAGCATATATGATTGTATTGTCGCCGTCTACGAAGTATGTTGCTTCAAGAAGTTCCGGAGCAGTTTTATCAGTTACTTCAAACTCAAGAGTTACAGCATTCATTCTGTTCTTGGATACTGATGAATCACGAATATCTTTGATGTCGATTGTATAAGTTCCACCGGATAATTCAGGATCTAACTTAATAGTAGCCTGCTTATCTTCGCTGCTATAATAGATATCAGAAATTGTAGCATCTACTTCTTCTCCACCCTTTTTAATGGTGTAGTTGTCAGCATCTTTTGCATCATCTTCTTCCACGTCTTCATCAAAGGTAACTACTATTTTGTCTTCTGCTTCAGCCTCTACCTTTGTTACTGTAGGTGCTTCGTTATCAGCAACTACTGTAGCTGTAAGTTTAGCATCATCTTCCATTTCGTTGCCCCATGCATCTACTACAGCTGCATCGTCAACTTTTTTAAGAACCGTAATGGTTACGTTTCCTTCTGGAAGCAGGTAAACTTTATCATCATCTTCACCTTCAAACTTCAAGGTATATACCTTGTTATCGGAAGTTTCAACTGCATTAGGCTTCCAAGCTGAATAGGTGTGATAGAAGTAATCAACTGTAAGAGCAGCTTCTTCTCCATAGAAACCGTCTCTGTAAACAGCCTTGTTAAACTCAATTTCAACCTTGTTCTGACTAGCTGATTTAATTGTAGCAACAGGAGCAGTCTCATCTTTTTCATACTCAACATCAAAGGTTTTCGGTAATATTGAGAAATCAGCGTAGTCCTTATAGCCTTTAACTCTTATCTTATAAGTTCCTTCGCTCAATGAACTTACTCCAAGAGTTACCGACAATACTCTTCCACTGTCAGATAACTTGGATTCCGATACACCATAAGTTCCGTCATTGATCGAAATTTCTGCGTCATCAGTTGCCTGAACAGGTTCTGTAAACACAACTTCAAAGCTGTTAGGTCCTGTCAATGAAGCAGATTCAGCTTCCGGCAATGTTCTGTCTAAAGCTGTAACTTTTTCAGTTACTTCTGTCTCAAGACCAGCACCTGTGTTAACTGTTACTTCTAATTCCTCTCCCTGTTCAGCTTTATCTTCCAGTAACAATGTTACTGATGTATTGTCTTCTGAAATTGTAGCTGATTTAATTGTCTTACCATCAACTGAATAGTTGTCTTTTTCATCAGCTTTTCCAGCTTCTACTTCACCGTTGAAGTTAATAACGATTTCTACAAGGTTATCCATTTCCACGCTGTCTACCAAAAGCTCAGCTGGCTGAACGATAACCTTAACAGTAACTGTTACGTCTTTATATCCAATGTCACCTTCTACTTCCTGTTCGCCAATTTCTGAAGTATTAACTGTTGGCCATGTAATTGGAAGTGTAGCAGTTGTATCGTCAACGTAAGTTACTTCTACTTCTGCAGGAAGTGCAGGAGTTTCACCAATTGTAACCTTAACATCTTCTAATTCAGCTACTGACTTGATTTCTTTCTTAAGAACGCCAACTTCTATTGCAAGATCTTTATCAACATTACCGTTTTCAACTAAAACTTCAATAACTGTCTTACCGCTTTCTTTGTAAACACCCTGCAATGTTGAGAAAGAAATACCAACCATGGAATCTCTGTTGATTCCAGCATTGCTGTTGAAAATCTGAGCTTGAGCTTCTGTCAAGCCACCTTTTGAACTCAAATCAAAAGCAGCTGTGTCATATGTGAAGTCTCCATCGTATCCCAACTGTTGAAGGATTAATGAACAGTAAGCCTTACCGTTCAAGTCTGCTGTAGGAGCGAATGTTCCATCAGGCAAACCTCTAACATAACCCTTTTCAACTGCGTATGCAACCTGTCTCTGTGCCCAATCTGCCACTTCTGCTGCGTCTGTAAATTTAGCAGCTAACTTAGTAGCAGCATCTTCAGTTGCCATTTGCAATGCTTCTTCTTCTTGACCAAACAATCTAAGGAGCATAACAACCCCTGTCTGTCTGTCAAGTTTTCCGCCTAAATTAGGCTCATATACCGTTGTTGATGTGCCTTTGTATAAGCCAAGCTCATACAATTTTTCTGCTTCTGCTTCATAAGTATATGAATCCTCAGCAGCTAATGCAGGCACAAAGAAAGTTGAAATCATAGAGATTACAACTAATACTGCCAACATTTTTTTGAGATTCTTCATACTCTCAAATCCTCCTTGTAAGTTTTTTTTTGGGAAGCAGGCTTTTAATATTGAAGCCAGGCTACGCCTTATCCCTTTGTGTCTTAACCTGACCTATCTTGCATTTTGACCAAGACCAGCATTCCTAGCCTATCTTGAATTCAAACCTATTATACCACCGGCATTTTGGAGAGTCAACAACTTGAATTTAAGTGTAAAGAAACTGTAACAAAATTGAAACAAACTGTTCTTGCGATATACGCAGGCAAATCAGTATATTCTAATAGCTACCATTATACAATATAATTGTTAAAATTAAAACAACTTTTCGGAAATATTTATATGATTTTATGAAATATTTATTCGGTAGGCTTAATATTTAGCTTTTCATACAAAGGAGTTCATAAACCTGAGTAAATATGCTGAATCCATAATAAAAAGCCGGTTTGCACCGGCTTTTTTACGCTTTAAGGCAATACTATCGATTTTCGAGGTTTCTTTCTGCCATCTCTATTGCTTTCTTAACAATATTACCGCAGTCCCTTGAGGTTACCGAACCCCAGCCTTCACTTGCAACTGTATTGTAGACCCCAAGTTCCTTTGCGATTTCTTCCTTAAGCCTTTCTGAGATTATTCCTCTGTTCCTAGCCATTGTATTTGCCTCCTTTTTTTGCAGCAATATTATTTTGCTGCAAAAGTTATGCGTTCAATATTATTATCTTCAATTTTTAAATATTAATTTGATGCAATTTTTTCATCAATCAATTTATAAAAATCCGGTTACCAATCGTGCCTTATGCTAATATACTGTATTAGGCTTACACAACGTATTCATTCAAAAGATAAACATCGTTTTAAATCCATCATAATATTACATTACTATTATAGAAGTTAGGGTGATAATTATGCCTATGTCTACAAGAGAGCTTTTCGCAAGGCTTATAAAATGTGAAGCAGGCGGAGAGGGACTCAACGGAATGAGAGCCGTTGCAACTGTCGTTATGAACCGTGTGCATGTAGCATATGGTGAGTATTTGAGAATATGCCAAGGAGATCTGCGTAAAGTTATATTTCAACCGAAGCAATTTACCTGTGCCATGGAAACGGTATATGGTGAAGTAAATCCCCAGACAATATGGTCATCTCCACCGGAGCAGATTCATTATGAGGTTGCCGATTGGGCACTTTCGGGGAATAAGCTTCCAGGAATAGGAGAATGCCTCTGGTATTATAATCCGTTCAGTCCTACCTGCAGCTACTTATTCCCCGCCACTGGTACAGGAAGATTTATAACAAGGATAAATCAGCACTGTTTTTACAATCCAACAGCTCTTTATGCTCAAACATAAAATTTTGTGTTGTGAAATAAGCAATAAACCCAACAATTAAAGGAGGATATTATGAATAATTATATGAAACAAAACCAATATTTGCCAACCTACCAGTATATGCAGCCCATGTATCCACAAAGCGGTACATCGGTTTCTCCATCGACAGCAAGCATGCCTCCATTGCCTACGGGCTACCCTTCAGGATCTGCATTTGCTTCAATACCTTCACAGGTACAACAGACACCTGTATCAGACTCTATGGGGCTCAGTTCGGAAACAATAGATAGTGTAGCATATACCCAAGGATATCTAAAACGGCATATTGGTGAGAGGGTCAAGGTGGAATTTCTTATCGGAACCAATATGCTTATAGACAGAGAAGGCACCTTGGTAGACGTAGGTGCCAGTTATATTGTAATCCGAGAAACAGAAACCGATGACCTTTTGCTGGCAGACATGTATTCTATCAAATTCGTCAGGTTCTATTATTAACAGCTCCAAATTTCATTCGAAGCTATAACTGGAATTGCTGCTGGCTTGAAAGATCTCATTATAGAAAAAGAGTTATTAAAGTAACGGCATTATATATTATTATATTATTTAAGGAAAGAGTTGATTTTTATCGTCAACCCTTTCCATTTTACTATTTTCCCGCGTCAATCCACTAAATTCTAAAAGGCTTTGAAGGTCTGGATATTTCACTTAATGCCTCCGATGCTTCCATATCAAATCTCACATCGGATGCTATGTCTCCTAGTGCAAGCATTCCGACAATCTGGTTTTCTTCTACTACAGGAACCCTTCTTATCTGTTGTTGTGCCATTATCTTTGTAACTTCTTCAATTTCCATATCCGGTGAAACTGTTGTAACCTGTGATGTCATTACGTCTTGAACTTTAGTGTCCTTTGGAGATTTACCGTGAGCCACATTTCTGACTACAATATCCCTATCAGTTACAATTCCGACAACTGAACCCTGATCATACACAGGAACGGAACCTACATTATGTTTTTGCATCAGCTGGGCTACCTCAACCATATTGGTTTCGGGGTTAACATATGCAACGGTCTTTGTCATCTTATCTTTAACCTTCAAGTTAATCATCTCCTAAATTTTTATTTCAATTTTATTTTCTCCTCAAAAGAGTATTTAATTAATGAAATTTCTGTTAAGGATGTATTTTTACGATATGTTGCATTATTTTCCATTATAAACTCTCTGATTACTGTTTATAATATGTTCCTAAAATGCTATAATTAAAATTGATCATATCTTGAAGGATTGATTTTATGCATTCAACTCGAAAAAACATAATTTTAATAATGATGATTTTAATAGTTTTTATTTCCTTTATTCATTTTGAACACATATATTCTTTTTTGTACCACACCTTTTATAATAAGGATGGATTAAGCATATATATCAGTTTTGCAAACACACAGATTCGTTCTGTTTCATCAGAACCTTCCAATAATGTGTATCTGAAGGCTATGGTAAAGGACTCCTCAGGTAAACCGATCCCCAATATATCAATAGATTTTATTAACAGCGACGGTACGGGAGACATAAAGCCCAAAACCTCAAAGACAAACCATCTGGGGGAATGCATTGCCACATATATCCCTCCTTATTATTATGATATCGGTGCCGGTAAAACTTCCGTTGATATTACCGCTTCCATAACAGGAACAAACAAAACCGACCGGCTGCAAGTTGATCTTGTTCCCGTGCCTGTTGTTTTTGTCCATGGTTATCAGGAAGGCCCCGGCGTGTTTGACAATCTAAATGAATATCTTACTTCCAAGGGTTTTAGTTGCAGCTCAATAAGTTACGATTCCACCCAAGGTGTCGAATCTGCGTCAAAGGATCTTAATGTTTTTTTGCATCAGCAAAAAAAGGATTTCATGAACATGGGTATACTGGTTAACAGGTTTGATTTGATTACCCACAGCATGGGGGGATTGGTGGCCAGGTACTATTCCGGGAGCATGGATTATATTAAAAATGACGATATCAACAAAATAATATTCCTTTCTGTTCCCCATAAGGGCTCTATACTTGCCTCCATTGCCGAAGAATATTTTAATGACCGATCAATAAAGAATTTAATGCCCGATGACGAGCTGTTTACAAAAACCTTTGCAGGCATGATAAACGGCGGACTCAATAAATCAATTCAAGTTGGAAACGTATTGAGCCAGTATGATGAGGTGGTTACAGAAGAAAACGCAAGCCTTGAGGAATGGGGTATTAAAACGGAAATATTCAGAGTTGGTGATAACAGCTTTACTGTGGATAATTTGTTGAGCGGCGACATTCTTCATGCTCCAAACCATAAGGGTATATTAAACAACAAACGGGTCTTTGACCGTATTTTTGAAATGCTCAATTCCAACTTATCCCATCCCTCTAATGTGAAGAAATAACACCGTAAATAATTCATACAAATAAAAAAGTATATAAGAATACAGTATATATCCACAGGCTTGTGGATATCTTTCTTATACACTTACTCTTCAAACACTTGTTTCATGCAGTGTCTATCATATTTAAAATATTATAATAAAAGAAATGTGCATTAACTGTGGATATCTTATTGGTTTATCCACAGCCATCATTTCATCTCTACTTTACCATGAATTATGAAAACTACCCCTAAAAAGAATATAAATAATTGAACTTGACTAAAATTTTAATAAAAGTACTCTAATTGATTTTCATACTAATATCAAATGAATGTACTGAATGTGTAAGACCTCCGACAGAAATGATGTCCACTCCCGTACTGGCTATATCGTAAATTGTATCTAAATTTACATTTCCGGATGCCTCTGTTATAACTTTACCATTGACTATTTTAACAGCTTCTTTCATTTTGTCAAGTCCCATATTATCAAACATTATTATATCTGCCTTTCCATCTATTGCCTCCAACACCTGTTCTATGGTCTCTGTTTCAACCTCTATCTTTATAGTGTGGGGTATTCTTTCCCTCACACGTTCAATTGCTTTTTTTATTCCCCCAGCTGCCTTTATATGATTATCCTTTATCAATACCCCGTCGGAGAGGCTAAACCTGTGATTATATCCACCGCCAACCCTCACCGCATACTTCTCCAATATTCTAAGTCCGGGAGTAGTCTTCCTAGTATCAACCACCTTTACAGGCAATCCTTCAACTCTATCCAGAAGTTTTCTTGTGGCAGTTGCAATTCCGGAAAGTCTCTGGAGGAGATTTAAAGCTGTCCTTTCCGCCTTTAATATTACCCTTGTATTGCCCCTTATTATTGCAATGGTATCACCATACTTCACCCGTTGACCTTCTTCAACCTTCTTTTCAAATACAATTCTGTCATCAAGAAGCATAAAGACCCTTTTTGCCACATCCAGCCCTGCTATGACACCTTCAGCCTTGGCAATCAATACTGCTTCCGATTCGGATTTCTCATCTATAATATTATCCGTTGTAATGTCCCCGGAAGGAATATCCTCCTTTAAGGCATTCATAATTATTTTATCCATATCCGTTATATATCTCATTAACTTGCACCATCCTTATTAGTATGTACTAAATTCTTCTTTTTATTATATTTCTTTTCCAGTTTTTATCGTCCATCTTTTGAAAATCCAACCTGAAATGGGCACCGCGGCTTTCTTTACGCTCAAGAGCCGATTCAATTACAAGTTTTGATAAAAGTACAATGTTTTGAATCTCATAATGATGTATATTAGTGTTTTTCATGTCCTTTATCATATCATAATAGCTGTCAATCTTCTGTTTTGCCTTTTCAAGCCCTTCTTTGTCTCTGGCTATCCCAACATATTTTGTCATGGTCTGCCTTATGTCCTGCTTTATCTTTTCTGTGTCTATGTTCTTAACACGCCTTCCGGTTTCCGCCTTTAAATTTATGCTCTCCTGGCCTTTTTTGCTGTTTCTTAGAATATCTTCGATTTTAGTGCCGATTTTATATCCGAAAACCAAGCCCTCAAGAAGAGAATTGCTGGCCAACCGATTTGCACCGTGAATCCCGTTGCAAGCAGTTTCTCCACATGCAAAAAAACCTTTTACATTGGTACGTCCCCAAACATCCGTCCTGATTCCGCCCATGCAGTAGTGCTCAGCGGGAGCAACAGGAACATAATCCTTTGACATATCTATTCCATAGCTCATGCAGGTTTTATAAATGTTGGGAAATCTGTGCTCTATGTAATCCCTTCCTTTAAACGTTATGTCAAGATAAACATAATCGGCGTTGGTCTTCTTCATTTCACTAAAGATAGACCTTGAAACAATATCCCTCGGAGCCAGTTCGCTGAGCTCATGGTATTTGGGCATAAACCTCTCGCCATGTATGTTCTTTAATAGTGCACCCTCTCCCCTGACTGCTTCAGAAATCAAAAAGCTCTTGTTTTCCGGATGGAAGAGCACTGTTGGATGAAACTGAATAAATTCTAAATCCATTAATTCCGCCCCGGCTCTGTATGCAAGACAAACTCCGTCTCCGGTTGCCACCTCAGGATTTGTCGTATTTGAATACAATTGTCCAAAACCGCCGGTGGCACAAACTACCACATCAGCCTTGTACAAAATATAAGCTGCCTTATCCTCATCATAAGCGAGAACACCCTTGCAAGCATCATTATCAGTTATAATATCCAGTGCAAAGGTTCTTTCTTTTATTTCTACATTGTTCCTTGTCCTTACTACCGATATCAGTTTATCGCAAACCTCTTTACCCGTTGTATCCCCGGCATGTATTATCCTGTTTTTGCTGTGAGCCCCTTCTCTTGAGAGGCAAAGCTCATTCTTGCTCTTTCTGTCAAAGTTGACTCCAAACTTGCACAACTCATCTATGTTTTCTGCCGCCTCTTTTACAAGAACCCATACGCTTTCCTCATCACAAAGCCCAGCACCGGCATAAATCGTATCCTTAAAATGCAGTTCGGGGGAATCTCCCTTGTCAAGAGAAACGGCTATACCGCCCTGGGCAAGAACGGAATTGCTTATTTCTATGGACTCCTTTGTTAATATTGCTATATTATATCTTCCAGGTATTTCGAGGGCAGTGTAAACTCCTGCTATACCACTGCCGATGATGACAACATCATAATTTTCTATCACTAAATCCTTTGTGTTAAAATCCACTAGATATCTATAATCGTCCAACCGGACACTTCCTCCCTAATATAAATATATGTACCGCAACATAATTTAGTGAAGTTATGTTTTATGAAAGCCCTTAAAGGTACTAGCCAATTTGCAGCATGCGATCCAAAGCTTTTTTGGCCTTTAATCTGATGTCTTCATCAAGGTTAATCTCATACTTCATTTCATTAAGGGCATCATAGACACTTTTTAAAGAAGTCTTTTTCATATTTGGGCAGATAAGACCTTTTGAGAGTAAATAAAAGGTTTTATCCGGATTATCCTTTTTAAGTTTATAAAGAACTCCCATTTCCGTGCCGATTATAAATTTTGAGCTCGATGACTGTTTTGCATAGTCGATTATCTGCTTTGTGCTGCCCACAAAGTCTGCCGCATCAACAACTTCCCTTTGGCACTCGGGATGAACAAGCAATAACGCATCAGGGTATATATCCTTGACTTCCTTTGCCTCAGAGGCATTTACCCTGTGGTGGGTTATGCAGTATCCCTCCCATAAAATTATGTTCTTTTCGGGCATCATTTTGGCAACATAACTTCCCAGATTCTGATCGGGAACAAACAAAATGTCCTTTTCCTTGATGGACTTTACCACCTTTACAGCATTAGATGAGGTACAGCATATATCACTTTCAGCCTTAACCTCCGCTGATGAATTTATGTAGCATACCACCACTGCTCCCGGATGCTTTTCCTTTTCTTTTCTCAATGCGTCCGCCGTCACCATATCTGCCATAGGGCAACCTGCATCAATCTCAGGCAGCAGCACCGTCTTTTCCGGGGAGAGTATTTTCGCACTTTCCGCCATAAAATGTACGCCACAAAAAACAATAACTTCTTTGTCGTTCTCTGCACAATATCTGCTTAATGCCAGTGAATCTCCTATAACATCCGCAACCTCCTGCACCTCATCAACCTGGTAGTTGTGTGCAACTATTACAGCATTTTTTTCTTTTTTCAGTTGTTCTATTTTTTCTTTCAAATCATTTTTATTCAATGTAATTACCTGCCTATAAGTTAATCGAAATACTTTAAATAATTTTAATACTTTTGTGGTGTTTTGTAAAGGATATAACAGCCAAAATAAATCAAAATACTCAACAAACATAATATACACACAATATTTGCTTAAGGAGTTGACAAAACAAGGAATATGATGGTAATATAACACCTTTGAATTTATATATAATATAACATAAAGGGGAGTTGAATCATGAAAGTATTGAAAGGTCTATTATTATTTGGAATCACTATGGTAGCAGTATTTGCATTAACGGGCTGCGGTTCCACAACAGTTAATCTGAACAAATACATTACAAATTGAGACAAGCGGATATAACTCTGAGGGAACTGCAAAATATACTTTTGACCACGATTCCTTTGTTAATGATTATTCCGAAAAGATAAAGATTGATTCAAAAAGCAACAGCAGTGTTGACTCTTTAAGCATGCTCACAGGCATATCGCCGGCAGAACTATTATTGGATTCCTGTGTAGAATACGAACTTGACAAGTCAAAAGCTCTTAGCAATGGAGACACTGTTACTCTAAAATGGGATTGTGAAGATGATTTGGCTAAAAAAATTTTTAATGTAAAATTAGAGTATTCAGACATAGAATACAAGGTCTCTGGCTTGGAAGAAGTCGGTAAATTCAATCCCTTTGACTATGTTGATATTAGTTTTTCGGGAATATCTCCGAATGGTAGATTAACTATAACCCAAAATTATGAACAGGAAGAAATGCAGTACATCAAATTTGATGCAGATAAGGAATATTCTTTGAAAAATGGTGATACGGTTACTGTAAAGGCTCACATTCCTTACTCGAACAAAGAAATATTCGTCGAAAAGTACGGAGCCATTCTTGGGGAAACAAAAAAAATATATACCATTGAATCCTTACCCCATTATATTACCAATGTAGAAGAAATTCCGTCGGATACGATGGACAAGATTGTCGCCCACGGCGAAGATGTATTCAGATCTTACGTTGAAAGAAAATGGGCTAAACCTGAAAATCTCATTAGTGTTGAATACATTGGTAATTATTTTTTGAATGATAAATCACCTTCATTCGTAAAATTTAACTACTTATACATGGTTTATAAGATTTCAGCAATTAACCCGGAGCCTGAGCAAACAATCGATTTCTATTATTATGTAAGCTATGATGATATATATCTCTCTGACGATGGTACATGCACTGTTGATTTTGATGATTACTCGTCTCCTTCATCTGAATATTTTTCAATAGAATACTTTAAAGTCGGCAATTATCAATATATGGGCTATAACAGTTTGGATTCACTTTTTAACAACTGCATAGTACCTAAGATAAAAGACTCTTATGAATATACTTCGTCAATTAAGAAGTGATTGAATAAAAGCAAAAGGCACTCTTTTTTTGAAGAGTGCCCTTTTGTTAGTGGGATTTCACGAAGTGAAATGACCAAAAAGCGATGGGGGCTCGATGACCCCGGAACTTTTATTTATTATTTTACTGAATCCATACCATCTTCTAACATTCCAAAAAACCTTATTCCTGCCGGCGTTATGGAAAACACCTCTAAAATTACCCCAAAGCAAAGTGCTAATATAAACATATTTTGTTTGAAATAAACCAATATCAAACTGACAATAAGCCAAAGTACAATATAAACCATTGACAATATTCTAAACTTTTTGATTTCTTCTTTGTTTGTAATTGGTCTGTTTGGATTATCGGCAGGTGCCCATTTTATAAGGCATGCTGATGAAAAAAGGAAGGATAGTATTACAACGACCATTAAAGAAACTTCATTCCACATATGGGCTGTATATTTAGAAATCAGTGCCGCACAAATAATCATCCCCAGAGAAGCCGCTACACACTTTCCATAAGTTTTCATATGGTATCCCCCAGCAATCTGCCTGAGTACCACAAAAGCAGCCAATATCGCTAAAGACGGAAGTATTGTCCTTGTTAAAAGGGCTAATATAAGCAACAACAAACCTTTAACTATTGCACCTATCACAACCTGAAAACCAAAGTAGTATACCCTTCTGCTTTCATGATTTCCTTTGGTCTGCTTCATTAAATAGTCTGCACCCTTGTAGGATAAAGCATTAATAAACCTCATTCCATCAACTCCCCTCTTTTTTTCTTTCCATAATATAATTATACTATATTTAAGAAATATCTTCCATTGTTTTTTGTTTTTTGGGGACGGGGAGGTTTTTTCAATTTTGGGGACGGGGCAATTTTGGGGCAAGGCAATTTTGGGGACGGGGCAATTATTGAGGTTTTTTGGGGGCAATTTTGGGGCAAAATATAGAAATTACTCAAAATTAGTGGTATAATTTTGTATGAGGTGGTCAAAAAATGGCAAGATTGGCAAGGGTAATTAGCCAAACAGGATTATACCATATTATTTTTAGAGGTATATGTCGCCAAAACATATTTGAAGAATTGCAGGATTATGAAAAAATGCTTGAATTGATTAAGCGGGTAAAAAGAGAATTTCAATACGATATTTATGCATATTGCCTTATGACAAATCATGCACACTTATTTATTAAGGAGAAGAATGTTGGAGATATAATGAAAATAATGTCAAAGATTTTATCACAGTATGCAGGCTGGTTCAACAGAAAGTATTTCAGAAGCGGGGCTTTATTTGGTGACAGATATAAAAGTGAAGCAATTGAAGACTATAGATATTTATTTTCTTTAGTAAGGTACATACACCAGAATCCACTAAGGGCAAGAATGGTAAGTAAATTAGATGAATATGAATGGAGTAGTTATAACGATTATATAAAAGCAAATGAGCATTCGTTAACAGATACAGCATTTATATTAAACCAATTCTCAAACGACAAAGATAGAGCAGTTGAGCTATTTATGGAGTTTAATGATCAGATTGAGGATAATGACTTTACGATTGCAGACGGAAGAAGGAAAAGTGAAGACAGTATTAAAAGAATAATAATGAGTCTGATTGATGGTGAACAGCCTCATACTATAAAAAGCATGCCAAAAGATAAAAGGAATCTAATTATATATAATCTATATAAAAATAAAGGATTATCGAAAAGTGTAATTGAAAGGGCTACTGGAATATCAAGGGGGACAATTACAAGAATCATAAAGCAGTTTGAAACGAGTCAAATTATGCAA
>JAAYTO010000274.1 GCA_012523755.1 Clostridium sp.
CAAGAAAATAAATAATGGAGGTTATGAGGATATGAAAAAAATAATAATAACAGCAATAATAGTTGCAATGATATTACCTGTGATGGCAGGCATGTTAATTGTAAGTGCAAATGAGAATGTAAGTGTAACGGTAGATGGTAATAAAGTGGTGTTTCCTGATGCAAAGCCATTTATAGATGAAAACGGCAGGACATTGATACCTGTAAGGTTTGTAACTGAGGATTTAGGGGCGACTGTAGAGTGGAATGCAGAAGACAGAGAAGTGTACATAACAAAGGATAAAGCAAATATATTGATAAGAATAGGTCAGGAGAAGATACTTGTAAACGGTGTAACAAAGACAATGGATACAAAGGCGATAATAAGGTATGACAGGACATATGTACCCATAAGGTATGTGGCAGAAGGACTTGGAGCAACGGTAGGCTGGGATGCAGGTACAAGAACGGTGGTTATAACAACAATAAAGGATGTAGAGTCAACTCCGATACCTACCCCAACACCTTCGACCACTCATGAAAAGGATCCTGTAACGGGATGGATTGTAGTTGAAGAAGACGTTGTGGATGTAGAATTTGATATGATGATTAGCGTAAGTTCTGACAATGAATTATTGAACAAAAGATATGATGCGGCTGAAAAGATATTTGCAGAAAGATATGGAGAAGACATTGCGAAAGAGATATTTAAATATGTTAGATTGAAGCAATCAAGAATAGACAAATTAGACAGAAAGGAATTTAAGATTAACAATCAAATTGTAACTGTGCGTGGAAGTGGAGTAGCAGTTTTAATTCAAGTTTGGAAAGAAGGAAAGTTACAATGAAAAGGATTTTTTTACTGATTTGTTTAGTATTATGTCTAGCCTTAACTGTTAGTGTTGTTGCAGAAGAAGATATACCGAGACCTGAATTAGTAAAAATTGCTAATGTCGAAATAATTGCAGCGGGGTTATATGATGAAGACTATTTTAGTTCAGTAGCAAATGATGGTGGCAAATCATTATCGGAAAATATATATCTTAAAAACGAGAGAAATTTGATAGTATATGGGAACCCTGAGAAACTTGACAGCAGCACAGGGTATCATCGCTATTTGGGGTATACAATGGAAGATGATATATTTACAAATTATCTATTTAAGAATGATGCAACAAGTAGTATACCATTATGGAATAGACAATGGATAGAAAATCCTTTAAGAAATGAATTTACTGCAGAAAGAGATGAATTGGGGAATTCACTAGGTCTATTCAATAATAACCCTGGTTATGAGAAAAGTATTAGATTGGGTTTGCAGTATATATCGCGATTGGATGAAAATGGAAATATTTACGATTTTCCAGAAAGCGGATTAGATAAAAGGCAATGGTATAAATATGTTCATATATTTCAACCTCCCACTAGTGTAAGTTGGGGAAGTGGGATTATGTTCCATAGGGATGCATCAGGTAGGATATGGTATTTAACAGTACCATTACATCCTGATGGAATAGATCCTCCAGTTCCACCGGATACAGGCTCTATAAACGCAAGCCTTAGGGTTGTCAATGTAACTCCTGAAAGGCTTGCAGACGGGGAAAGAGGTGTGAGGGTCACCCTTGATTCAAGCGGTTCAACGGCTGTATTAAATGACGAAAACGTAGCAATAACAGCCCGTAGATACTTTGATGATTTTGGCAATGAA
>JAAYTO010000275.1 GCA_012523755.1 Clostridium sp.
ATTTCGCAGGCCTTTGACCTGCTTTTTATTTGCCTTTTTTACGGTAAAATTGTGCTTTCGGAATTTTAATATGCTGTTTTTATTCATTTTGTTGATATTTTAATTTGCTGTTTAACACGATATTAAAGTGCTGTTCTACAGCCATGGCTTAATCTCCCTTCATGATTTCACCGTGCGATTAATTTAAGTTTTTTATCTTTTATAAAAATGTTTCACGTGAAACATTTTAAATTTTTAGTGGGATTTCACGAAGTGAAATGACCAAAAAGCGAAGGGGCTCGATGCCCATGAGCTTTTATTTATACATTGTGGCTTAATCGAAAACAGGTTTTAAATTATAGCAATGAAATAAAAAACAAGGTTTCAAAAGGGGTTTTTACAAATCTTTATGAAAAGAATAAATTCAATAATAACCTTGTACCTTCAAATCAATTTTAGTGTAATTGTATTATATACTCATAACACAGTTATTTCGTTGTAGCCTTTGTACTCTCCGTTTCTGATTTCCAGTACTTCATCTTTTTCTATCTTTTTAAATTTATCAATCATTTTCTTCTAATCATTCAATCCATTCCGGTTCTGCATTTTTCCAAGCAATAAAAAAAAGGCTTTATAGCCCTTTCTTTTATATATCGAGATTTCTAACAGTCTTAGCATATGTCTGAATAAACTCTTTTCTTGGCTCAACTTTTTCCCCCATAAGAACTGTAAAAACTTCATCTGCAGCCACTGCATCTTCCAACTCTACTCTTAATATTACTCGGGTCTCAGGGTTCATAGTTGTCTCCCAAAGCTGCTCAGGATTCATCTCTCCCAAGCCCTTATATCTTTGAACATTACATTCTCCTTTTTTCCAACCCTTTTCATCAAATATCTTTGTTAGCTCTCTGTCATCATATGCATATATTTCTTCCTTACCCTTTGAAATTTTATATAATGGAGGTTGAGCAATATATACATGTCCCTTCTCAACCAAAGGATACATATACCTGTAAAAGAAGGTCAATAATAAAGTTCTGATATGGGCACCATCGACATCAGCATCGGCCATTATTATAATTTTATGATACCTTAGTTTACTTATATCAAAATCATCTCCAATGCTTGTCCCTAAAGCAGTAATAATAGGTGCAAGCTTTTCATTTCCATAAACTTTATCAACCCTTGATTTTTCAACGTTAAGCATTTTACCCCAAAGAGGAAGAATCGCCTGAAATTTTCTATCTCTTCCCTGCTTTGCAGATCCACCGGCAGAGTCACCTTCAACAATAAAAATTTCACAAAGACTTGGATCCTTTTCAGTACAGTCGGCAAGCTTTCCAGGAAGTGTTGTTGATTCAAGCACATTTTTTCTCCGGGTTAATTCTCTTGCTTTTCTGGCTGCTTCCCGAGCCCTTGAAGATGCTAGACATTTTTCAAGAATTATTTTTGAAACAGATGGATTTTCCTCAAGGTAGCTTTCAAACTTTTCACTAATAACATTTTCAACCAAAGTCCTTATCTCACTATTTCCAAGTTTGGTCTTTGTTTGTCCTTCAAACTGCGGTTCAGTTAATTTTACACTTATTACAGCTGTCAACCCTTCCCTTACATCCTCACCTAAAAGATTCTTTTCATTTTCCTTAACAACATTATATTTTCTTGCATAATCATTAAGAACCTTTGTAATAGCAGTTTTAAATCCCGTAAGATGAGTTCCGCCTTCGGCTGTTGGGATATTATTAGCATAACTGTGGATATTCTCTACATAGGAATCTTTGTTATACTGCATTGCTATTTCAACCAATGAACCGTCTCTTTCTCCTGTATAATATATAGGATCATGTAAAGGACTTTTATTCCTATCCATGTATTCTACAAAAGATATAATACCACCTTCATAATGCAACTCCTTTTCAACAGGCTCTTCGGGTCTTTCATCCCTCAAAACAATCTTTAACCCCTTGTTCAAAAAAGCAAGTTCGCGAAATCTTGCCAGAAGAATCTCATAATCAAATTCAATCTCTTCAAATATTTCCGAATCAGGCATAAAGGTTGTCTTTGTTCCTGTAATATCAGTTTGTCCCACAACCTCTAAACCGGTAACGACTTTTCCTTTTTCATATCTTTGTCTGTAAATCTTACCATCACGAGATACCTCAACTATCATATACTCAGACAGTGCATTTACCACGGAAGCACCAACGCCATGCAGTCCTCCGGATACCTTATATCCTTGTCCATCAAACTTTCCTCCAGCATGCAAAATGGTATGGACAACTTCAACAGTAGGTATCCCCATTGTAGGATGAATACCAACAGGTATTCCCCTTCCGTCATCTATATTTGTAATTGAATTATCTTTATTTATAACAATTGTAATTTTTGAACAATATCCTGCGAGAGCCTCATCAATGCTGTTATCCATAATTTCATACACAAGATGATGCAACCCCCTTGAAGATGTACTTCCTATATACATTCCCGGTCTTTTTCTTACTGCTTCAAGTCCTTCTAAAACCTGTATATTGCTTTCATCATACTTTACTCTATCCTGCATTTTTTCCTCCTGTTTATCAAAACAATAATATCATCATTGATACTTTACTTTTTAAAAATCAAACTTTTCGCAATATCTTTGCTTTTTCTTCCAAAAATCTTGCTCTTTTTTGTAGGGTAATAGAAGAAATAGGTGATAAATAAATCTTACTCTTTTTATCTATCTCAGTAATTATAAAAGATTTCGGTATTTCTTCTGTAATACTCTTTACAAAACCCTCTTCTTCAGCAATTTTTAAGAATTCTTTCGTATCCTTAGAAATGGTAGTTGTCTCTAAATCCATAATCGCAATTATATTTCTTAATGAAACAACATAATCTCCACCAATATGCAAAAACATATTTATCCTCCAAGCTGCTTTATGCTTTATTAATCTATTTAATTTGCCCTATATATTCTATCCCAATATAATACAAACTGCAAATTTTTTAATATATTTCTTTATTAAATATTATATACAATTTATCATTGAAAAAGTTAATAATTATTATTTAGTTTTCAATTTTTACATTCCCATCCTCAACATGTATAAATAAGACCTGCTCTAAATTTTTCCTTAGAAAAAAGTCTTTTTCAGTACATGTAATAAAGGTCTGAATATTTTTTATATTCTCTATAAGAAATTCTCTTCTTTCAAAGTCTAATTCCGACATTACATCATCTAATAAAAGTACAGGATTTTCTCCTATCACACTTTTTATTATCTCTATTTCAGCCAGCTTAAGAGATAAAACTGCTGTTCTTTGTTGTCCTTGAGATCCATAAATTTTTAAACTCAAACCATTTAATAAAATATCATAATCATCTCTATGGGGTCCAACCGTTGTAATACACCTTTTGAGTTCTATATCTCTTTTCTTTGAAAGCCCGTCCATTAAGTCTTTCTTTAAACTGTCTACATCATCGAAAGTTTTTATATTAATTGAAGGTTTATACCTTATACCCAGTTCTTCACGGCCATTGGTAATTTTATGATGTATATTCTTCGATTTTTCATCTAATTCATTTATAAAACCATTTCTAACCATCATTATTCTTGCAGCAGTTTCCGATATTTTATCATCCCAAATATCAAGGGTTTCTATCAAACTTCGGTTAAACTGTATCTCTTTAAGAAGCGTATTTCTCTGGAGCAATATTTTATTAAATTGCTGTAAATCATAAAAGTATGATGGCTTGAGCTGGCTAATTGTAATGTCTATAAACCTTCTTCTTTGTGATGGCCCCTCCTTTATTATCAATATATCTTCCGGAGAAAAAATAACAGCTAACAAGTTTCCCATCAAATTACCAATTCTACTAACAGGAATTTCATTTATCTTAATCATTTTTTTCTTTCCTGTTTCATATTTAATATCAATGCTCTTATTTCCTTCCCCCTTAATAAGTTCCATAGATACATTGAACCCATTTGTATTTATTTTAACCAACTCAGAGTCTTTTGACGTGCGGTGTGACCTCCCTGAAGCACACAAAAATATGGCCTCGATAATATTTGTTTTACCCTGTGCATTATTTCCATATATAATATTTAAATCCCTGGAAAATAAAATAGAAACATCCCTATAGTTTCTGAAGTTTTTAAGTAACAAGCCACTAATATACAAATTATACCTCCAGGTATTAATCTATAATATACTCTTTATTATCCAGTTTCACTATATCTCCAAGTCTTAATTTTCTTCCCCTTCTTGTCTCAACTTCACCATTAACCCTGATTAATCCGTTAGATATTATGCTTTTTGCATCTGCTCCGGTTAAAACCAAACCCACCCATTTCAAAAATTGATCCAGTTTTATAAACTCAGTATTTATTTTTACAGAAACCATTTTAAATTCCTCTATTCATTATTTATTTTTACAGGTAAAATCATATATATAAATTCTTCCCCTTCAATAGGTTTTATGATACAAGGACCAATACTTGTTGTGAAAAACATGTCCACTTCTTCATTTTCAATAATCCTTAGTGCTTCAATAAAATACCTGGGATTGAAACCGATAGTCATATTTTCTCCATTTACCTCAACACCAACTTCTTCCCTGACGGCACCTATTTCAGTATTTGATGATATAATTATCTTCTCGTCCGATATATTGAATTTAACAGGATATTTTTTCTCATCCAGTGTTATCAATGAAGCTCTTTCTATACTTAAGAGCATTTCTTTAGTATTAGCCCTTATTCTTGTCTCATATTCATTTGGAATAATACTTCTGTAATTCAAATACTCTCCTTCTAAAAGTCTTGACACAATCCTGCAATTTCCCGTATCAAAAAGAATTTGATTTTGGGAACTATAAATTGTTATTTCCTCATCAATTGGCTGTAATATCTTGACTATTTCATTCAAAGTTTTTCCAGGTACCACAACACTAAACGTTGATATATCTTTTTCACGTGAGGTTTTTCTTATTGCCATCCTATACCCATCTATAGATACAAAAGTTAATTTATTATCCTTACATTCTATTAACGAACCGGTAAATATTGGTTTTTTATCATCTGTACTTACGGCAAACAGAGTTTGACGAATCATTTCTCTTACTTCTTTTTGAGAAATTATGAAGGCTTTCTCACTTTCTATTTCCGGAAGAGAAGGATATCCTTCAGAAGGCATACCTTTTAACTCAAAGTGTGAGTTATCGCATTCTATAATTACATTGTTGTTTTCTTTAACTTCAATTAAAACTTCGGAATCCGGTAGTTTCTTTATAATTTCACCAAACATTCTCGAGTTTATTACTATGGAACCTGGTTCGCGTATATCAGCATTAACAAAGCATTCAATTCCCAACTCAAGATCATTTCCAGTTAATTTAAACTGTTCTTCGGCTTCTATAAGTATTCCTTCAAGTATGGGCATAGTTGTTTTTGTTGAAACTGCTTTTTGAACGATGTTGATTCCATCGAATAGTTCTTCTTTAGAACATATAACTTTCATACTGAAAAGAACCTCCTGTCTTTTATATAAGATAATAATAAAATCAGTAATAATAGTAATAAGTATTGTTGATATTGTGTATAACCTGTCCAACCATAGGAAAATTGAACTATTCCTGCTGTTACTAAACTGTTTATACTTTGCTTCTAAAAATCAACAGGTTTAACATCAATCAAACATTGATTAAATTTTACACATAATACCCACATCAAGTTTTCCCCATATCAACAAATTTTGTTGAAAACTATTTTTATAATAATAAATAAAAGCTAGATCATATATGTATTTAAAAATTATTTATTTACCTAATAAATTCCTTTTTATTTCACTAACGGCTCTTCGTGTTTCTGAATTATTCTCCAGCTCGTAATTTATTTTTTCGCAAGCATGTATTACTGTGGTATGATCCCTTCCGCCAAAGCCTTCACCTATTTTTGGAAGAGACATATCGGTTAAATCTCTACAAAGATACATGGCTATTTGCCGCGGATATGCAATGTCCCTTGTCCTCTTTTTTGATTTAAAGTCTTCAGGCCTTATATCAAAATATCTTGCTACGACTTCTTGTATCGTGGCACAGTTTAAAACTTTTGTATTATTAGCAGACAAAATATCTTTTAGTGCTTCGTTTGCAATATCTAAAGTAATTTCATTTTGAGTCAGGGAGGAATAAGCTATTACTTTATTTAGAGCACCCTCCAATTCCCTTATGTTGGATGCTATCTTATCAGCAATAAAAACTACTATTTCGTTAGGTACATCCAAGTTTTCCAGTTGTGCTTTTTTTCTTAATATAGCAATTCTTGTTTCTAAATCCGGTGCCTGCATGTCCGCAGTTAAACCCCACTCAAACCTTGACCTTAAACGATCCTCTAAAGAGGTTATTTCCTTCGGAGGCTTATCGCTGGATATGATTATCTGTTTATTTGCTTCATATAAGGCATTAAACGTATGAAAAAATTCCTCCTCAGTTCTTTCCTTACCTGCGATAAATTGAATATCGTCCACAAGGAGTACATCGATATTTCTGTATTTTGATCTGAATTCTTCATTTTTATTGTCCTTAATTGCATTTATAAGCTCGTTCGTAAACTTTTCTGAGGATACATATAATACCCTTTGCAAAGAATTCTGATTTAATATGTAGTGGCCGATGGCATGCATAAGGTGAGTTTTTCCAAGACCAACACCGCCGTATATAAATAAAGGATTGTATGCTTTAGCTGGGGCTTCTGCCACTGCTAAAGCGGCAGCATGGGCAAACCTGTTGCTGTTTCCGATTACAAAGGTATCAAAGGTATATTTAGGATTAAGAATTGACATTGTTGCATCTTCATTATATGCTTTTTCAGCTTGCCTCTTATACTTTTCCATATTGTCTAGAGATGGAACAATAAATTCTACTTCATACTCTTTAAAGGTAGCTTGTTTAATGGCATTTTTTATTAATTCCTTATATCTTGATTCAAGGATACCTTTATTAAACTCAGCAGGAACAGCCAGATTAATTGTATTTAAGTTGATAGATATTGGATCAATGGTTTTAATCCAAGTATTATAGCTAATCTCTGTGAGCTCGTTTTTTAATAATTCTAAAATTTTTAGCCACATCTCATTTAATTGGATACTCATAATTCCCTCCAAAAATTTAAAAAAATAAAGAATAAAAAAGTAGTTTGCTATTAAACCATATATTAATAGCAATTTTTTCTATAGTGTTTATAATATTTATCGTTGGTTTAAATAGTACATATACAAAATTTTAGACAAACTAATGGTAATTTAAGCACATGTAAACAATTTTGTATAATTTTAAAAAAAACGTCATACAATATTAATAGTAAAAAATTAAATATAAATTTAGTAAAAGAAAATGTGTATAAATTATCAACATTATTCTGTTGATAATTTGTGAGTTATCAACAGGCATTAATTATATTATCAGACTTTTGCTTAATATTCAACATAAAAAAGAAAAGATATCCACAAAATTTGATAGATTATACAAAGGCACTTTTTACTCTTAAATTTTTAAGTATAAGACGCCTATTGTATAGGATGTCTATTCATATCCAAATTATGTATAATAGGTATGGAATTAATAATAAAATTTTTTCAGTTTTGCATAATTTTAAAAAAAGTATGACATAATATTATGGAAAAAAATATAAAGATGTAAAAAAGTTTTTCCATAAATAGAAATTTTTCTTTAAATTTAAGTGTTATAAAAGGGGAGTATCAACAAATTATCAACAGAATAATGTTGATAATTTGTGAGTTATCAACAGGTATTTAAGAATATTATCGGATTTTTGCTTAAATATTCAACATAAAAAAAGTAAAGATATCCACAAAAATATTAAATCAATTTTATAATATCCATATAAAAATAGTTTCTTGACATTGGCAATTGATTTAATATATAATTGAAACGATATTTTAGTGGGTTGTTTATAATAGGATATTTGTCTTTGAAAATGTTCTATTGAAAGGATAGTAGAAAAACAAGGATTTAGCTAACTATTATTTTTATGCAACAAATAGAAAGGATTGGGGGTGTTGTTATGTTAAGAACATATCAGCCTAAGAAGAGGCAGAGGAAAAAAGAGCATGGCTTTAGAAAAAGAATGAAAACCTCAAATGGTAGAAAGGTATTGAGAAGGCGTAGATTGAAAGGAAGAAAAGTTCTTTCAGCGTAAGACCGCATAGATGTGGTCTTTTTATTTAAATTATATGTTTATGTGAGAAAATTTTTTTAAAAACAAAAAGTTTTCTTCTAACTGAATTGTTATAATTATTGCTTAAGGAGTACCGATGAAAAAAACTGTTCCACTGAAAAATAATAACGAGTTTCTTAGAATATATAAAAAGGGCAGATTTTATGTAGGAAAAAACATAGTGCTCTACGTTATGAAAAATAGGTTGAATCTAAACAGGCTAGGTATAACTGTCAGTAAGAAATTCGGTAAAAGTGTAAAAAGGAACAGAATAAAAAGACTCATTAAAGAGAATTACAGGCAGTATGAAGATTTAATTAAAGTTGGATATGACATTGTTTTTGTGGCAAGAAAAAATGAATATATGCCGGATTACTTTGATATTAAAAAAGAAATCAAGTTTTTATTAAGAAAATTTGACCTTTTATTGAATAAGTAGATATATTCTATTTATATACTTATGGGAGAAAAGTATTGTTAAGAAAATGGGTAGTATATATTATAAAAATATATCAAAGGTGGATATCTCCACTTAAAATTGTGCCAAGCTGTAGGTTTTATCCTACCTGTTCACAATATGCAATTGGTGCTGTGAGCAAGTATGGCATAATTAGGGGCGGTTTTATGGCTTTACGAAGGATACTTAGGTGTCATCCTTTTCATCCAGGAGGATATGATCCGGTTAAATAATAAGAGGGGTAAAAGGGCAAATGGGTTTTATATCGCAGTTTTTAGGACAGATACTATTATTTATTTATGAAAATTTATCTTTTGGTAGTTATGGACTTGCAATTATTTTATTTACATTGTTGGTTAAAGTATTGCTGTTGCCGTTGACTGTTAAACAATACAGATCGAGTGCTAAACTAAGGGAAATACAACCTTTGATACAGGAAATACAAAGAAAATATAAAAACGACAAGGAAAAACAAACTCAAGAAATGATGAAAATATACCAGGAGCATAACTGTAGTCCTACAGGAGGTTGTTTTACTTCTTTAATACAGCTGCCGATTTTATTTTCATTGTTATATGTAGTTCGTTCACCTTTGACTTACATGTTCAATATGACTAAAGAACAAATAACTGATTTAATTACAGCATCCGGTTTGCCAGAAGATATAGCCACAAAGAGTGGTTATTGGCAGATGGATGTTGCATTGAAAAGCGGTAAGCTTGATATGATAGAGAATTTCGGCATCTTTGATATGAATTTGGGTATCGTTCCTAAATTAAACCCCTTTGGAGATCCGGCTACTTATTTACCCTTATTGTTCTTGGTTATATTTGCAGTTGTTACCACATATTTGTCCACAAAGGTTATGATGAATTTAACGCAGGGTAACATAAATAATCCTGCTCAGAATAGTTCAAAAGATCCGAAGAGTAAAAGTGCTGAAGATATGAGTGCTTCAATGACGAAGAGTATGATGTTTATAGCACCGGTTATGACTGCTTTTATTTCATTTCAGGCTCCGGCAGCATTGGTGTTGTATTGGCTTACAAATAATGTTTTTCAGATGCTTCAGCAGTATTTTATTCATAAGGTTATTTTGAAAAAGAAGGAGGATCAAGTTAAATAAATGCCAAATTATGTTGAAAAATCCGCTAAGTCAATTCAGGAGGCTATAGATGCTGCTCTTGTAGAACTTAATGTAAAGCGTGAAAATGTTGAAGTGGAGATTTTGGATGAAGGGGCAAAAGGCATTTTTGGGCTAATAGGAAGTAAACAAGCCAAGGTCAGGGTTACATTGAAGGAGACTAGTGGAGAAAAAGCAAAAAAGTTTTTATTGGATTTGTTTAGCAAGATGAAGGTTAATGCGGATGTTTTGGTTGAGGAGAAAGACGATTCTGTTCTTATTAAGATAGAGGGTAATGATATAGGTATAGTAATTGGAAGAAGGGGAGAAACCTTAGACTCTCTTCAATATTTGACCAGTCTTGTTATTAATAAGAGCAAGGAAGACTATAAAAGGGTTGTTATCGATATAGAGAATTATAGGCAAAAAAGAGAGGAAACCTTGGTAAAGCTTGCCAATAAATTGGCAGACAGGGTAATGAAATATAAAAAGAATATTACTCTTGAACCAATGAATCCTTACGAAAGAAGGGTTATACACTCTTCGCTCCAAAACCATAAATATGTTCAAACTTATAGTATTGGCGATGAACCAAACAGAAAGGTTATTATAACCTTGAAATAGTTATTGAAGTAAAAGCTAGAGTTATTGAAGTAAAAAGCTAGTATGTTAAAAGGATTAATAGTATACAGGCATTCAAAACGTATGGACTGGGAATGGTTCAGGATTAATTTTCCTGGACCATTTTTTGAAGAAATTCATTAAATAAAAGGATTTTCACAAAGGGAGAAATGACCGAAGCGGAGGAAGCCTAATGTATAAGGAAGATACGATTGCCGCAATATCTACACCCCATGGAACCGGTGGAATAGGTATCATTAGAATAAGCGGGGACAAAGCTTTTGAAATAGCGGAAAGGATTTTTATCGGGAAGAAGGATTTTAAACTCATAAAATCCCATACCATAAACTATGGTAAAATAGTTAATCCCAAAAACGGCCTTACCCTTGATGAGGTGCTTGTATCGAAAATGAAAAAGCCAAACACCTTTACAAGGGAGGATGTTGTGGAAATAAACTGTCATGGCGGGCTTATGGTGTTAAAAAACATACTGGAGCTATGTATAAGCGAAGGTGCCAGGCTTGCAGAACCCGGAGAATTTACAAAAAGATCTTTTTTAAATGGGAGAATTGACCTGTCGCAGGCTGAGGCGGTTATTGATCTTATAAATTCTAAAACCCATGAGAGCTCAAGGGCTGCAATAAGCCAGTTGGAGGGAAAACTCTCTAAAAGGCTTAAGGAGGCAAGAAAAAAGCTTATTGAACTTCTGGCTCATATAGAGGTAACTGTAGATTATCCTGAATATGATGTTGAAGAGGTAACTGGCAGTATGATATACAATGGATTGGGCGAAATTAAGGAAAAACTCCAGGACACAATTAAAGGGTTTGAAAAGGGAAGGATAATAAGAGAAGGAATTGATGCGGTTATAATCGGAAGACCTAATGCAGGAAAATCCTCCCTTTTAAATAAATTGTCCGGAAAGAATCGGGCCATAGTTACCGACATACCCGGTACCACCCGGGATATAATTGAAGAGTATATAAATTTAAACGGCATCCCTGTAAGGATAATTGATACGGCGGGCATAAGGGAAACCCAGGATGTTGTTGAGAAAATAGGGGTAGAAAAGACTCATAAAGCAATTGATGAAGCCGACCTTATCATAATGATGATTGATGCTAAAAAGGGTATTAATAACGAAGATAACAAAATAATATTAGGGCTTGCGGATAAAAAGCTGATTATACTTATAAACAAGGTTGATCTTGTGGATGAAAATGAAATTAGAAAAATAGAAAAGAAGTTGGAAGGAAAAAGGTATCTAAGGACTTCTCTTAAAGAGAACACAGGAATAAAAGAGTTGGGAAATACATTGGTAGACCTGTTTGTATCGGGAGAGGTGGGTATGAATAATGAGATTTTGCTCACCAATGTAAGGCATAAAAGCCTTATTGACAAGGCTGTATCGAGTATTGATAAAGCCTTGGCTGCACAGAAGGAACAAGTACCTGTGGATCTTTTGGCAATTGATATTAAAGATGCTGCCGATTACCTGGGTCAGATAACCGGTGAATCGGTCAGTGAGGATGTTATGCACGAAATTTTTCAAAGATTTTGCCTTGGAAAATAAAAGGAGTATTTACAGGCGGCTAGACTGCGAAACTTAAGTTTCTGGAATATTTGTATTTTCACTAATACGCTTGAAAATAAATTATTTGGAAGGGATTTACTATGGAATTTTTAGCAGGAGAATATGATGTTGTGGTGATCGGAGCGGGGCATGCAGGCTGTGAAGCTGCTCTTGCTTCAGCGAGACTCGGTATGAAAACTGCTGTGTTTGCCATTAATCTTGACAGCATTGCAAATATGCCCTGCAATCCCAATATAGGTGGCACAGCAAAGGGGCATCTGGTCAGGGAAATAGATGCCTTAGGCGGGGAGATGGGAAAGGTCACCGACAAAACCTTTATACAATCAAAGATGCTAAATTCTGCAAAGGGTCCGGCGGTTTTTTCGTTGAGGGCTCAAGTGGACAGGAGAATGTATCAGATTGAGATGAAAAACATCTTGGAGAAACAGGAAAACCTCGATGTAAAGCAAGCTGAAATAGTTGAAATAATTTCTGAAGAAGAGGATGGCAAAAAAATCATTAAAGGGGTTAAAACCCATACAGGGGGTATATACCAGTGTAAAGCCATAATTGTTTCAACAGGTACGTTTTTAAAAGGTAAGATTATTATAGGGGATGTAAGCTACAGTGGAGGACCTGACGGGTTGTTTCCCGCAAACAAGCTTTCGGACAGTCTTAAAGAGCTTGGGATTGAACTTTTGAGGTTTAAAACCGGTACACCTGCGAGAATCAATAAAAGAAGCGTTGATTTTTCTAAAATGGAAGAACAACCTGGAGATGAAACAATAGTACCCTTTTCTTTTGAGACCGGGGAAATAAAGAAGGAACAGATTTCCTGCTACCTTACTTATACAAATAATGATACCCACAGGATAATAAAAGAAAATCTCCACAGGTCTCCTTTATACAGCGGTGTTATCGAAGGAATCGGACCTAGGTATTGTCCCTCTATAGAGGACAAGATTGTCAGATTTAAGGATAAAGAGAGTCATCAGGTCTTTGTAGAACCCATGGGTTTTGATACCCAGGAAATGTATCTGCAGGGGGTGTCCACCAGTTTGCCTGAGGATGTACAGATTGAGATGATGAAGACAATTCCGGGACTTGAGAATGTGTCGGTAATGAGGAGTGCCTATGCCATAGAATATGACTGTATTGAGCCTACGCAGCTAAAGCTTTCGTTGGAGCTTCGGAATGTAGAGGGATTGTTTTTTGCTGGTCAGATTAACGGTACTTCAGGCTACGAAGAGGCTGCCGCTCAGGGAATTGTTGCAGGTATAAATGCTGTAATGAAAATAAAAGGAGAAGAGCCTTTGATATTAGACCGTTCTCAAGCATACATAGGGGTTTTGATTGATGATATCGTGACAAAAGGTACCCGTGAGCCTTATAGGATGATGACCTCAAGGTCGGAATACAGATTGCTTTTAAGGCAGGACAATGCAGATTTGAGACTTACTCCCATTGGATATAAAACAGGTCTTATTTCCGAAGAAAGATATAAAAAATTTGAGGAAAAAAGAAGGCTTATTAACGAGGAAATTGAAAGGATAAAAAAGGTCAACATTCCGCCATCGGAAAAGGTAAACAGGTTTCTTGAGTCAAAAGGAAGTACAACAATAAAAACCGGTGTTAAACTTGTAGATCTTTTGAAGAGACCCGAGCTGGATTACGATTCCCTCGGCGAAATTGACGAAGGAAGGCCTTCCTTAAGTCATGCCGTTAGGGAACAGGTATCAATATCCGTTAAATATGAGGGTTATATAAGAAAGCAGTTAGAGCAGGTGGAACAGTTTAAAAAGCTTGAAAGAAGAAGGCTTGATAAGAAAATAGACTATGATGAAATTAAAGGGCTCAGGGTGGAAGCTAGGCAGAAGCTGAATAAAATAAAGCCTGAATCGGTGGGACAGGCTTCAAGAATATCGGGGGTATCCCCTGCTGATATCTCTGTGCTGCTTATTTATCTTGAACAGCAAAGACGGGAATAAGCAAAATCTGGATAATGGAGGATTAATGAATAAAAATGGAATTAAAGTTAAAAGAACTGCTGCAAGATGCTGCTTTAAAGTTTGATATAAGCTTGGATGAAGAGCAGATTGGAAAGTTTTTTATTTATAGAGATATATTAAAAGACTGGAATCAAAGAATGAACCTTACTGCAATAGAGGACGATAGGGAGATTATAATAAAGCATTTTATTGATTCTATCAGCATATGTCCTATAATAAAGGACAAGGGATCAAAAATAATTGATGTCGGTACCGGTGCAGGATTTCCCGGAATACCGGTTAAAATAGTTTATCCGGATTTAAAGGTGAAGTTATTGGATTCTCTTAAAAAAAGGATTGGATTCTTAGATGAAGTCATTAATAGACTTGGTTTAAAAGAAATATCTGCTGTGCACTCACGGGCGGAAGAAATGGGTCAGCAAACGGATTACAGAGAAAAGTACGACATATCTGTTGCCCGGGCTGTTGCAAACCTTCCTGTTTTGTTGGAGTATTGTCTGCCCTTCGTAAAGGTTGGGGGATACTTTATTGCAATGAAGGGCAGCAGTGTGGATGAACTGGAAAGTTCAAAAAAGGCTTTGAACGAACTTGGAGGAAAGATTGAAGAGGTTATTGAATTTAATCTTCCTTTTAGTTACATTAAAAGAAATGTCGTAGTGGTAAAAAAGTTTCGACATACACCGACAAAATATCCCAGAAAATCAGGGAAACCTTCAAAGGCCCCTTTGGTTTAGAGCTGTAAAATGCAGTAATATAGCACATTTGGGCGAACGATTCTTTAAAAGAAAAAAAGGAATTGGAGAATATCGGGCGAATACTCCTTTTATGTTTTTTATTAGAAATTATTTCCGTTTAGTAAGAAGCGGAAATAATTCAGATTTAACTAATGATAAAAAATAAATTTACGAAGGATGGTGCCCTATGTTAGAAAACAGATTACGTATTGAAAAAGCAGGAAAAGGGGAGGAACAAAAAAACATTACTTATATTAACATCGAAAACATAAGACCCAACCCTTATCAGCCAAGAAAGCAGTTCAACAAAATATCTTTAGAGGAGCTTTGCGAATCAGTCAGACAGTATGGTGTAATTCAGCCTATTAATGTCAGGAGGCTATCAACAAATATGTTTGAGCTTGTAGCAGGTGAAAGAAGACTTAGAGCCGCTACTATGGCCGGTCTCAAAAAAATTCCCTGTATTATTGTCAACATTAATGATAATGATTCCGCAGTTTTAGCCCTTATAGAAAACCTTCAGAGAGAAGATTTAAGTTATATGGAAGAAGCCGAAGGATATAACAATCTTATTAATGAGCATGGCTTTACCCAAGAGGAGCTTGCCAAAAAAATAGGAAAAAGCCAATCTACCATAGCAAATAAGATAAGGCTTTTAAAGCTTCCACCCCTTGTTAAAAAAATATTGGCAGACAATAATCTTACTGAAAGACATGCCAGAGCATTGTTAAAGCTCCATGATGAGCAGCTTCAGCTAAAGGTGTTAAAGAGAGTATGTGAAAAAGGTCTTAATGTAAAGAAAACTGAAGAGCTCATTGAAAAAGCGATAGAAAGATATACGAAGAATGAAAATGAAAAGAAAAACAAGGTAGTGTTTACAAAAGCCATTAAGGACATAAGAATATTCATAAATACCATAAAACAGGCAATAATACTTATGAAAAAATCCGGGGTTAATGCAAAAGCAGCACAGTTTGACAGGGGCAGTTATGTAGAGTTTATAATAAGGATACCCAAATAGTTTCATTTTCAATGCCTCAACCGAAAATATGCACCTAAGAACTGTAAATTTTGTGGACAGTTCCTCAAAACTATATTAGAATATATATGTTATGGATATTTTTCTAAAGTATTGTAAGAACAGTGTCCATTTAAGTATAGGAAAGAGGTAAGCATAGATGTCAGATACAAATAATGTAAAAGAGCAGAGAATAGTACCTGTTGACATTGAGTCAGAAATGAAGAAATCCTTCATTGATTATGCAATGAGCGTTATAATCGATCGTGCTCTGCCGGATGTCAGAGACGGTCTTAAGCCTGTTCACAGAAGAATATTATACGCTATGTACGGGCTGGGATTTACACCGGACAAAGCATACAGAAAATGTGCAACCACAGTGGGAGAGGTTTTGGGTAAATTTCATCCTCATGGTGATGCGGCAGTTTATGACAGTATGGTGCGTATGGCTCAAGATTTCTCATTAAGATATATGCTGGTTGACGGACACGGTAACTTTGGTTCTGTTGACGGAGATCCCCCGGCGGCTATGAGGTATACGGAAGCAAGATTATCAAAAATATCTCTGGAAATGCTAAGGGACATCAACAAGGATACCGTTGATTTTAAACCGAATTTTGATGAGCATGATTTTGAACCTGTAGTATTGCCGTCAAGATTTCCGAATCTTCTGGTGAATGGTTCTTCGGGTATTGCCGTTGGTATGGCAACAAATATTCCTCCTCATAATCTGGTTGAGGTTATTGATGGAATAATAGCGGTGATAGACAATCCGGAAATGACTATTGAAGAGATTAACAAAATAATTAAAGGCCCTGATTTTCCTACAGGTGCTACAATAGTCGGAACACAGGGTATTAAGGATGCCTATAGAACTGGCAGGGGAAGAATAGTACTAAGAGCCGTTACCAATATTGAGCAAATGACGGCCAACAAGCAGAGAATTGTTGTAACAGAGCTTCCCTACCAGGTTAATAAGGCTAGATTAATTGAAAAAATAGCAGATCTGGTTAAGGAAAAGAGAATAGAGAATATATCAGATTTGAGGGATGAGTCTGACAGAGATGGAATGAGAATAGTTATAGAGCTTAAAAGAGAAGCCAATGCAAACGTTGTTCTAAACCAGCTCTATAAAAACACTCAGATGCAGGATGCATTCAACGTAAACATGGTAGCACTGGTACAGACTCCTGATAAAAAGTTTGAACCCCGCATCATTAATATGAGGCAAGCTATAGACTATTATATCGAACACCAGAAAGATGTGATAGTTAGGAGGACAAAATATGAACTTGATAAAGCTGAGGCTAGGGCTCATATTTTGGAAGGATTAAAGATTGCCATAGATAACCTTGATGAGGTAATAAAAATTATCAGGGGATCTAAGAATGAAGCCACAGCAAAGGAAAGGCTGATAGAGAGGTTCTCTTTCAGTGACAAGCAGGCACAGGCCATTGTGGATATGAGGCTGGGAAGACTTACGGCCTTGGAAAGAGAAAAACTTGAAAAAGAGTATCAGGAGCTTTTGGAAAAGATTAAATATTATAAAGATGTTCTTGCAAATGAGTTTATGGTTTTAAACATCGTTAAGGAAGAACTTAACGGGATAAAGGAAAAGTACGGGGATGAAAGAAGGACAAAAATTGTTCCCGATGAAAGCGATATAGATTTTGAAGATCTGATTGACGATGAGGAAACTGTTGTAACCCTTACTCATTTCGGGTATATAAAGAGGCTCCCCACAGACACTTACAGGAGCCAGAAGAGGGGCGGTAAAGGTATAACAGGACTTAGTACAAGAGAGGAAGACTTTGTTGAGAACCTTTTTGTTACCAGAACCCATGACTATATTCTTTTCTTTACGAACAAGGGAAAGGTATACAGGTTAAAGGCTTATCAAATACCCGAGGCAGGACGCCAGGCGAAAGGAACGGCAATAGTAAACCTGCTTGAGTTAGATCAGGATGAAAAGATTACAACCGTGATTCCCATAAGCGAGTATAAGGAAGGTTTGTATCTATTCCTGGCGACAAAAAAGGGTATAGTTAAGAAAACAGATCTTATGAACTATGATAACATCAGAAAGGGCGGACTTATTGCAGTTACACTAAGGGAAAACGATGAGCTTATTGATGTGCAGTTAACCGACGGAACGAAGGATATATTGCTGGTAACAAGAAACGGATTGTCCATAAGGTTTAATGAAAAGGATGCAAGGCCATTAGGCAGGGTGTCCCAAGGCGTAAGGGGCATTAAGCTTGAAGACAATGACGAAGTAATTGGCATGAGTGCATATATTGAAAACACAAGCCTTCTGGTGGTAACAGAAAACGGTTTCGGTAAGAGGACGGAGCTTGACGAATATAAAGTACAGTTTAGAGGGGGAAAAGGCATCCTTACATACAGGGTAACGGAAAGAACCGGGAAACTGGTGGGAATGAAGCTTGTATGTGATGATGATGATGTAATGCTCATAAGTTCAGACTGTACCATCATAAGGATTAAGGCACAGGACATAAGTGTTTTAGGCAGGGCAACACAGGGGGTTACTCTCATGAGGATGAATGAGGGAGTTAAGGTCATGGCTGTTGCAAGGATTGTTAACGAAGATGACGATGAAGTGGAAGACGGAAAGCATTGCGAAGAAAAGAATGAAGAGGAAAAGGACTCGTAAGAGTCCTTTTTTAGTTGGTGCCGCCCGGAGAGGCTGTACGACACTTGCTGGTGAAAGTCCGGCACAGGTAATTGCCAAGAAACTTTGAAACTAATTACTTTACATTTATAAAATGTTTTGAAACAAATAAAATGGATGTGGAAGCAATGCATTATTTTGATATTCAGGTTTAGAAACAGAATATTGTTTTTATTAAGCAAATCCTAATGTATTGGAGACACTTAAAAAAGACTGTAGTATTTGCTATGTTATCGTTAAATATTGAAAAGTTTTAAAAAGATATTGCGAACATATGTTTGTTAATATATAATAGGGACATATTTGGTATATAATATTTCCTAGAGGCGAAAAAAGATGAAAAAGCAAATACATATACGTGTTGATGAAGTTCTTTATGAGAAGCTGAACAGCTATTCCAGAATAAAAAACAGTTCAATGCAGGACATTGTTCATGAATCTATAGTAGAGTATTTTGCTGATAAAAATACTAACTGGAATGATAAAAGTAAATTTACTTTCATTGACCTGTTTGCAGGAATTGGAGGAATGAGAATAGCCTTTGAACAGTGTGGAGGCAGATGCGTATTTTCCTCAGAATGGGATAAATATTGCCAAAAAACTTATTTAAGTAATTTTGGAGAAAAACCTGAAGGAGATATAACAAAGGTAGATGAAAAAGATATACCTGACCATGATATTCTTGTTGCAGGTTTCCCATGCCAGCCATTTTCCATTGCAGGAGTTTCAAAAAAGAATAGTCTAGGAAGAAAACATGGTTTTCTGGATAAGGCTCAGGGAACGCTGTTCTTTGATGTTGTAAGAATCATTAATGAAAAGAGACCCAAAGCATTTTTGCTTGAGAATGTAAAAAACCTTAAATCTCATGACAGAGGAAATACTTATCGAATAGTAAGAGAAACTCTTGATAATCTTGACTATGAAGTTTTTGATGATGTACTTGACGGAAGGTTTTATGTACCTCAGCATAGAGAAAGAATACTTATTGTAGGTTTTGACAGAAAAATATATGGCAAAGAAATCGAATTTCAATTTCCGGTTCCTCCGAAAAATGATATGAAACTAAAGGATATACTTGAGGATAGTGTAGATGGTAAATATACTGTACATATAAAAAGGGAGAAAGGGTTTAACTTCACCATAAATGATTATTGCAGACTGGAGTATTTGCCGTATGTAAAAAATGGAGTGGGAGGACCGCTATATGAAATATATATCAAAAATGAATTGTTCACAAAGATTATAGTGCATGAAACAAACGGGGGAAGACGCACAATTGAAATTACCAATCCATTTATAAAGATAGAAAGGGATTGGTTTTTACATAATTATAAAATATATTATGAAAATGAGCTCATATATACTTGTGCGAAAAAATGGTTTGAAGGCTTTTTAAATATTGAGATTTTAAATAAGAACTTGTTTGTACATTCAATTGCAATGGCAGTAGCTTTGGATATGTTAAGTCACTTGGACTGAATGTTAGTCGGTTCATATTATGCATACAAAGAAAAATGCAGAAAGAACCTAAGTTTTCGGGACATTTCCTTTATATTTATTGTTTAATTTACCCTTTGTCGAGTCTTATGTATTGAAATTCAATGAATAATTTGGTATTATAATTACAAAGGTAAATACAAAGATGATTGGAAAAATGAGGGGGAATATAACATGAAAAAAGCTTTAAAAATTCTACATAAAAAGAATACGCACTTAATAAGCAATCAAAAGGGTTTTGGAATTAAAGAAATAGCAATATCTTTAGGGGCGATTGTTGCTGTGGGAATAGTTCTTACGGTATTTAGGGATCAAGCAGGTTCAATTTTCAATGATGTCTGGAACATGATAAAGGACTTTATCGGCAGTAATATAGGGGATTAAACTTGCTGCAATATTAAGTATTTCAATTTTAATATAACTTTTGGAGGTTTAGCATGAAGGGAGTAGCTAATTCCATTCTTGCAGTGGTTCTGGTTTCGTTTTTTGTGCTTTCGTTTACCAATTTTTTATTATTTTTCCCATGGTATCTAACTTTAATATACAATACTTTTAATGTTGCTACGGAAGCATCGATTGTAAATTATGTAACCTCAGATATGGTTGAGAATGTGATAAGTGATTTGGAATCAAAACCTTTATATAAAGACCATATAGGTGAAGTAAAGGTATATATGAATAATGTTGAGGTAAAAAGAGGCGTGGACAACCCGGCACTTCGTCTTCAAAAGGGACAGACTTTTAGTATTACCATAAAGGCCGACTTCCCTTTTGTAGTAAAGATATTTGGCAATGAATTTGAAAGGAAGTTGCCCATCAGATTTACTATCCCCTCAACGGGTGTCAGATACTATAAAGATATGGATCCTTATGCTTATTAGGAGGGGATTGGATGAAATTTGTAGCGTATATACTGGCAGCAGTTATTTTTTTCACTGCATTATTAGCACCATGCGTGGAGCTCCTCAGTGCATTTGGAGATATGTGCAAAATCAGTGCCGCTGTCGGTACATCCGGCCGTGCTGCAATAACCAGTTCGGAAGTTGTTGAAAGTGCTATGGACGCTGAGGCAAAGATTGATTTTGATAAATTTAAAAAAATTTTTAAAGAAAATTTTTGTTCCGCCTTAAATCTGAATGAATACTATAAATCCAACGATGGCAAATATAATGACTTTACCGTCAAATTTGAGTTGCTGGGCGACGACAAGTGTAAAATTGAAGTAAAAACCGTATACAAGTTCAAGACTTCTATGTTTAATAAATACTTGTCGGATCTTTCAAGTGACGATAATAAATTAAGGGTAGTAAAAACACAGACCTTGATAATAGAAAACTAAAATATCATAAGAGTACTGTAGATAAAAATTAATCCTGAGTATATAAAGTTTGGAGGTTAATGTGATAAAAGTTGAGGCCGATGCTTATACGCACAGGGGATTGATTAGAGATAAAAACGAAGATAATTTCTTTTTGGACGGTATTTTTATAGATGAAAACCAGTCAAATAATTGTGCTAAGTTTTCAATTTCCAAATCTTCAGAAGAATATATTTTTGCGGTATGCGATGGTATGGGCGGACAAAAATATGGAGAAAAAGCGTCCTTTGCTGCCGTGAAAATATTAAAAAAACTTCATGAAAAGATTACAGAAAGTCCCGGCAAGAAAGATATTGAGACTATTATCCGTTGCCTTAAAAGTTATGTTTCAAAGGCCAATGAATATATATATGATATGTCGGTTAAAAAGGGCAGTCCTATCGGAACCACTTTTGCCTGCCTTACCATTTCCGGTAATAAGGCGGTGGCACTAAATTTGGGCGATAGCAGGGTTTATTTAATACGAAAAGGAGAAATTAAACGGCTTACCACCGATCATACAGAAGCCGAGCGGCTTATAAGACTTGGAGCTTTGACCCGGGAATCGGCTTTAACCCATAACAGCAGGCACCGGCTATACAGATATTTTGGAATTTCTCCTTCCGAAGGAATATTGGAAGCGGATTTTTCGGACATTATTGAAATAGAAAAGGATGACAAATTTTTGATATGCAGTGACGGACTTACAGACACAATTGAAGAGCAGGCATTGCTGCAAATAGCCCGGGGAAAAATGAAAAACAGTGAAATATGTGCATCTTTTGTGAAGGAAGCATTAAACAGGGGCGGTGATGATAACATTACTTCTATATTAATTAATATTAAAGATATTGAAGGGTAAAGGTATGATTAAGTAGGAGGTAAGTTGTGCAAGGCGATATAGATTATATAAAAAGATATGAACCCCTTTGGGGTGGCTGGTATGTAGAAAAATTAATTGGAGAGGGAAGCTTTGGGCAGGTATTTAAAATAGTTAAGGAAGAATGGGGATTCAGGTATGAAGCGGCATTAAAAGTAATACGTGTGCCTACAAAAGGACAGTATCGAGAGGCTTCTGCAGTTATGGCCACAAATGATGATTCTCTGATGGACTATTTTGAGGACTCTGTTAAAAATATTGTTAATGAAATAAGGGTTATGTATACACTAAAGGGTAACAGCAATATTGTGGGTTATGAGGATCACATGGTTATAAAAAGGGATGATCCTCCGGGTTGGGATATACTTCTTAGAATGGAGTACCTTAAAACACTTCACAGTTTTATCAGTGAAACATTGTTAACAAGGAAGGACGTAATAAAGCTTGGTATAGATATTTGTTCGGCAATTGAGACTTGCTCGCAAAGGGGGATAATACACAGGGATATTAAAGACGAAAACATTTTTGTATCGAAATATGGAGAGTTTAAACTGGGGGATTTCGGAATTTCAAAGGAATTATCGAAAAGCGGAAGAGCGGCATCAATGAAAGGGACGCCGCTTTTTATGGCTCCTGAAGTTTTTAGGGGCGAGAAATATGATGTCAGAGCCGATTTATACTCTTTGGGAATTGTTCTGTACAGGTTGTTGAATTGCGGCAGAATACCTCTTGTTCCGCCTTACCCGGAAGTTATAAAATATAAAGACAGTGAAGAAGCTTTAGAGAGAAGGATTTCCGGTGAGGAGTTGAATTCTCCCATTGAGGCGGGAGATAAGCTTGGTGCGGTTATACTCAAGGCGTGCAGGCATAATTCTTCAGAGAGGTATTCCAATGCTTCGGAAATGAGGCAGGAACTTGAAAGGGTTTTGGATTCTCTGGGCACCGAAGAAAAAAATCAGTGCCTTACCCTTCCCGGATATAAGAAAAGAAATGAAAAACAGAGGGATGCAGAATTCGATAAAACAGAGGTATATCCTGAATTTGTTCCGGAAGAACAGAAAAAAAGCCCTATGGATCTGGATGATATTTTTTTTGAAGACGATATTTTTGAAGATGACTTTTTTGAAGATATATTGGAACAAGTTAACGGGGATGATGCTTTTGACGGATCCCAACAAAGGGATATAAAGGTATCAAGAAGCAGCAGAGGCAATTCGCAAGGTAATATTATAAACGGCGGGCTGGTTTCGTCGCAGGGTTTGTGGGATTACTACTCTATTACAAACAAGCTCTGTAAAGTAAAAATTGACGGCAGTTTTGAACAAGTGCTGGCAAACATATCCGCATGGTATATAAATGTTTTGGGCGATTGGGTTTATTTCAGCAATTCCGGTGATGATGATTCGATATACAGAATCAGCATTGACGGAGCCTATGTAGAAAAGTTAAACAGTGACAAAGCCTGGGATATAACAGTGAAAGATGATTGGATTTTCTATAGCAATGAAAGTGATGGGTATGGAATATATAAGATTAAGACCGATGGCAGCTGCAGAACGAAAATAAGCAGCGACAAGTCATATTGCTTAAATGTAACTAAGGATTGGATTTATTATGTTAACAAAAACGATAAGGGGAGCATATATAAAATAAAACTGGACGGTACTGAAAGGGTAAAGTTAATTGATAATGATTGCAATTATATAAACGCTGAGGACGGCTGCATATATTATGCAAACAACAGCGATGGGGGAAGAATCTACAAAATGACTTTAGACGGCAATGTTGTAAGGATTAATGAGGACACTTCATCGAATATTAACGTATATGGTGAATTTATATATTATTCCAATAAAAATGACGGAGGCAAGTTATACAGAATTAATAAGGATGGCAGTAACAAAACACTGCTTTGCACGAACAGCTGTGATTTTATAAACATCACCGAAAATTGGATTTATTATGTCAACAAAGAAGACGGAGGAAACCTGTATAAGATTAAATTCGATGGCAGCAATAAGGTCAAATTAAGTGGAAATACCGATGAAGACGGTGAATGGTTTTATTTATAAAACTTTTTTGAAAAGTAAAGAAGTTCCTCCTCACAGGGAAGATGTATTAAACAAAAGCTCAAGGGCATCGAGTCCTTGAGCTTTTTGAACTTCTTTTTTATATTCATTTTTTTATTTTAAAATTATCGTTCATCAAAGCTTATATCGTCATACCTAGAACCCACCACCGTTATTTCTATATTATCCAGGACAACACCCTTTAGTGTGGGAAGGGCACTGCTGATATTGGCAAGGGCAGTATCGGCAAAATAAGCCCGGACACGGTATTTGGCATCTGCC
>JAAYTO010000276.1 GCA_012523755.1 Clostridium sp.
GGCGGGATGTTATAATGTAATATGTTTTAAAAAGCTTGTTTACAATAACGACAAATACATATACAATATATAATATAAAAAATATAATATAAAAATGAAAACAGTACGATATAATAAAATGCAGGTATAAATAATTATCACCAAAGGGTAAAAGACGCAGGATCCCGAATTTGTCAGGAATAAAGGATGTATAAGAATTTTCCGGAAACCATAGGAATGAAAGTTTATTACACTATAGTGAGGAGCAATTTTTATAAAAGTTTGGTTAATTTCAAAATTTGTACTCGGACAGAGTGATTCTGTTGATATAGAGTATCTTAATTGCATACGTGATTTGATTAATAATCGAAGGGTAAGAAGAATGGGTAGGTATATGCAGCATGGCAAAGTCACCTGCCTCGAACATAGCCTCTATGTTTCATATTGCAGTTATCTTATCTGCAGGAGGCTGGGTTTTGACTACCGTTCGGCAGCCCGGGGCGGACTTTTGCATGACTTCTTTTTATATGATTGGCACAAGAAAAAACCGTATAAGGGTTTACATGGTTTGAAGCATCCTTATATTGCGTTGAAGAATGCGAAAAAGTATTTCCAACTGAATAAGCTGGAACAGGATATCATATCTAAGCATATGTGGCCTTTAACAATCATACCGCCCAGATACTGGGAGACTCTCATAGTAAATATTTTAGATAAATATTGTGCATTCATGGAGACCTTTAACATTGGTGAACGAAGGAGTATCAACAGACTTCAAAGTTTGTTGTCATTCTAAAGAAGTTCAAGTCTACAAACATCTGACTTTGATGCATTCCAGAACTCGGATTCTTCCAGAATCCTTATGTTGTTCTTATCACCATAACAAAACTGCACTTATTTTCCCTCCGTTTTTGTGCTGTCTTTACATAGAAACTTAATCCATTATATGCGAAGAAGAGAATTTTATGCCAATGGACAAAGCAATGAGCACATCCTGCCCAATTCCGAATTAAAACAAAATATATAACTATATTCCAAATAATTATTGATAAGAAGGGTTTAATGTATTAAACTAATTGCAGGAGGAGGTTTAATGCGTCAAATCAAATTCGCCGATGAAGAACCTAGCTGAAAAAAGTCAATCATCTATACGATTATCCGCAGGCTGTGTGAGCGAGGGGCTATAAAGAATGAAGAAGCCACGGTTACTGCATTGGTCAGCCGTGAGGAGGTTATGCGTTCTGAGACCGAAGAACATATAGACAAAATTTATGATGGCTCTTTAAAGCTTTTTTTCACCTCTTTTCTACAGAAGGAAAAGTTAAGTCCAGAGGAAATTGAGGAGCTGAAAAAGATAATAGAGCAGCACGGAAAAGAGTACTGATATGTTGGAAACCGTCTTTAAGTCTATAACAAACACATTTCAGGAAACACTGGTAGTCCTTGATGGGCAGGGGAAAATTAAATCAAAGCATGAGGGTGTTTTTAAAAGCGGCGATATTATAAAAAGATATAACGACAATACTTTTGTTTTACGATTTAATGATGACGGTATAACCGTGTCTCCGCTGCTTAAAGGGTTTTCCACAAGCAATGTGCCTGCTGATTAGAATTTTCAATCTGCTATGCTGCTTATAAAATATGTACTTTAAACTCACTATGACAACGGGGGCATATTGCTGTATGTTTCCCTGCCTTTCTAGGCAAACGAAGCATGGCCTTGCAGTGGGGGCATTTGCGAAAACGATGGGTTTTAATTTCTTTAACCCTACGAATTGTAAAAAATGATTTTGATTTTATTGGTTTCCAGTATTTTAAAAACTTTTCATTTTCCAGTCGTCTCTTATAAATATTACGGGAGAAGATTCTAAAAAACATGTAAATCAAAACCAGCGAGTTTAATATACTGATAATAATCAAATTTGCAAAGGAGTTTATAACCGCGAGGACAAAATAGGTTGCAAATAAAGCATAGGATAATTGATCTATGCCGTACCTTCCATACATAAAGCGTCTTAACTTGTCTATAATATTTTCCATTTAAACTACTCCTCCTTCAAGCTTATTTTTAATATTATTACAGATTCATATCCAGTGCAAATAAAAGATGTGTTTTTAGTATTATAAATTTGTTATAAAAATACGACAATATTATTATATTAATCTTTGATACTAAATTATTAGTATTGAGTTTGTTTTTTCAAACATACCGAATACAGGAAGTAAATTACATTTATGACTATGTCCTCAATAGTATAGGGCATTTTGCAAAATCCGATGAGTTATTGTAAAATGTTTTTAAAAAACATATAGTGGTATATAATTAATGCATACTGTAATATTTATCATAACTTATTAATACAGAGGAGATGGGCATGCTTTTAGTCTTAATAACAGCAATTGGAGTCGGTGGGGCAACGGTTGTCGGTTCGCTAATCGGATTATTGTTTCGAAAAATACCGCACAAATATAACGATGCCTTATTGGGATTTGCCGCCGGGGTTATGTTGGCAGCAGCGGTCATCGGGCTTATTCTGCCTTCCGTTGAAATGGGCGGAAAGTACGGGGTCTGGATAGCTGCTCTGGGGATTTTTTTTGGTGCTGTGTTTTTGAATTTTATGGACAAGGTAACCCCACACCTGCACCATTTATCGGGAGTGGAGACCGAAAGCCATGAGCATAACGAATCCCTGAACAAGATATTGTTATTTGTACTTGCCATTGCAATTCATAATTTCCCCGAGGGATTGGCGGCAGGTGTTGGTTTTGGTACTGAGAACATCGGCAACGCCATTACGGTTGCCATAGGCATTGCATTGCAAAACATTCCTGAGGGAATGGTAATTATATCCCCTATGCTTCTTGCCGGAGTCAGTAAAAAACGTGCTCTTCTAATTGGTTCAGCTACGGGACTGGTGGAGGTTGTAGGAACTTTTATAGGTTATTTTGCTTCTGCAATTTCCGGGCAGATATTGCCCTTCGCATTAGCCTTTGCTGGCGGTACAATGCTTTATGTTATCAGTGATGAGATGATCCCGGATACCCATAGCCATGGATATGAAAGAATGGCAACCTATTCACTACTGGTCGGATTTGTAGTTATGTTGATTGTTGATACCTATATCGGTTAGTGAATTTTAAAAAGTTGTTTGGTTTTAGCCGGATATGTCAAAAAAACCGGTGGCGAATATCCTCAAGATAAGGATAAATGAATATCCTCAAAATAAGGAGAGATGAATATGTATGAAATGAAACCGGAATATTATACAGGGATTGATTTTATTGATAAAGAGCATGCAAGACTCTTTGCTATTGCGGATGAGGCTTATGAGCTTTTAAAAGACCAGTTTATAGTCGATAAATATGACTATATAATGGAGCTGATTAACGAACTAAAAGAATATACCAGGTATCATTTTAAGCATGAAGAAGAATATATGAATAGTATTGGCTATAAAAGAATACTTTCTCAAAAAGTTGCCCATGATGATTTTATTGAAAAAATATATGAGTATGACTCCGAAAGAGTTGATAAAAACCCAAAAGAAACCCTGTTGGAATTACTGGATTTTTTGGTCACATGGCTGGTAGAGCATATATCCAAAGCGGATAAATTGATTGGAAAAGAATAAAAAATATGATACTATATATTAAGAAAATTTTTCTACAACCGAAAATTCTCTTTGAACCGAGGTCTTATAATAATTGCACAAGGACGGTATGACTATGGAACGTAAAGCACTATGGAATATTTCATATGGAGTTTATATTGTTTCGACCTGGGATGAAGGACGTCCCACCGGGTGTGCGGCCAACAGTGTTATGCAGATCACGTCAGAACCTGCCACTGTTGCCATCAGCATTAATCATGACAACTATACCAATCAATGTATAGGAAAAACCGGAAAATTTGCCATCACTGTATTGGCAGAGGATACGGATTCTTCAATTATAGGAACCTTTGGATTTAAGACTGGCAGGGATGTAAATAAATTTGATTTTGTAGACTATGAAATAAAAGACGGCATGCCGATTGTCAAAGACGGGTGTGCATATATTACCTGTGAGGTTATTAATAAGATGGAGACCAATACCCATACGGTTTTCCTGGGAAAAGTGTTGGATGCGGATTTTATTTCAGAAGGCGTGCCCATGACTTATGCTTATTACCATAAGGTTATAAAGGGCAAAAGCCCTAAAAATGCTCCGACTTATATTGCAGATGGAGGTGAAAACATGGAAAAAAATACGGAAGCAAAATATGTTTGCAGTGTATGCGGTTATGAATATGACGGGGATATTCCCTTTGAAGAGTTGCCCGATGACTATACCTGCCCCGTGTGCGGACAACCCAAATCGGTATTTGTGAAGCAGGGATAAAGCCTATAGAACGGCTTGTTCCCTGAAGCAATATTCACAATCAATGCCTTTATTGCATTTTTCGCTTGAAGCTATTCTATTGTGTTTATTGCAAACTTTAGAATCTATTAACTCTGCAAACCCTGTTTCACCACACATGGCTGATAACAATGGTAAAGCACCATCAACAGTGGAAAAGGAGTCAGGGATTATGAAAAAATCAAAATCATACTCAAGGAATCGTAAAGAAGCAACTATTTGTGCACTGATGATCATCATATTCCTTGTCTTATTTCTAATTTTTCCCAGCAGGTTGCTTTATAATTTATTTCTTTTTTCTATGCCGGCAGGTTTCGGTTTTTTGTACATTACCTTTCTAAAAGACTTTTATCGTGAATTAAAAGAGACAAGATTAAAAACAAAAAAGGTAGAATTAGCTATAGGAATTGTTTATTCTATTATGTTTGGCATGACGGTTATATTAATTCTTTATGGTATTATATCAGTTATTATAAATTCATAATGCATTAGCTGTTAAAAACATTAAACAGGTGTTTTTATTTATCCAAGAAGATACAGTCGTTTTTGCGAGCTGCCAATAACCAGTACCTTCCATGCTCTGGCTTACTCTAAGTATATAGTAGAGGAATCGGAAAACCGCATTGATTTTTTCAGCAAGACAGTGTACGAAAAATATAATGGTGCGGAACTGTTATTTAATATAGTCAGTTCATTTATTGTTGAATTATATGACTGGATATTAATGTAGATTTAAATAAAACGGAAACCTATCCCTTGGATATGGGAGCGAGGATTATTCCAATTGTATTATCCGATAACGGTTTATGGGGGCTTTATTCTTGATAAAATTATACATTGGAAGTTATAATAGTTAGTAATAAAATAGGTGCAGCGAAAATACAAGGAGGAATGTTTGTTATGTATGACCTGTTAAAATCAAGAAGGAGTATAAGGAAGTTTCAAGACAGGGAAGTGGAAAAGCAAAAAATAGACACAATATTAAAAAGTGCCCTGCTCTCACCCTCTTCCCGCTCTAGAAAGCCCTGGGAGTTCATTGCCGTTACCGATAAGGAATTATTGCAAAAGCTTTCAAAATGCAGGGAACACAGCTCGTCCTTTTTGGCCGGCGCACCCTTAGGCATTGTTGTTATTGGGGATCCTGAGGTGTGCGATGTTTGGATAGAGGACGCTTCCATTGCTTCCATTATAATTCAGTTATCTGCACATTCTTTGGGGCTGGGTTCATGCTGGATACAGGTAAGGGATAGGGTTGGTGCAAATAATGTAAAGGCAGAGGATTATATCAAAGAGGCTCTGGGAATACCGGCTAAATATGCGGTTTTGTGCATGGTGGCAGTTGGCTATCCCGATGAGCAGAAAAGGGCTTATACTGAAGATGATTTGCTATTTGGCAAGTTACATTACAATAAGTTTTAGATTAATATATATGGTTTATGATTATATTTTCTGTGCGTGCAAAACAAAAGGGGGCTGCCATGTTTGAAACAATAAAGCAAAAGCTTTTAGAAACAGAGAGAGAATTTGACATTAAAATTCTTTATGCCGTAGAATCGGGTAGCAGGGGTTGGGGATTCGCCTCCCCGGACTCGGATTATGACTGCAGGTTCATATATATTCATAAATCAGACTGGTATTTATCAATTGATGAAAAAAAAGACTTTATAGAGTATCCGGTTGACGAGGTTTTTGATATAAATGGATGGGATATTAAAAAAGCGTTGAAGCTTTTGCGAAAATCCAATCCACCGCTACTGGAGTGGTTTACCTCACCAATTGTATACATGGAGGATCGTGAGGTTATGGATAATATGCGAAAGTTGGGAACGCATTTTTTTAATCCGGTAAATGCAATTTATCATTATCTGCATATAGCAAAGAAGCATTTTAACTGAACTTTGCAAGAAGTCGCCCAACCTCTTAGGTGGGAGATGAATTGCATATTGACATAACCTACCATTATATGTTATACTATAATCAGTAGTAAAACTTATAAGGCGGGTGAAAACATGAAATTAGACTCAAACAATCATTCAGTATTCCTATTATATTATCATTTAGTATTAGTAGTAAAGTACAGAAGAAAAGTAATAGATGATGCTATCAGTAATAGATTAAAAGAAATATTTGAGTATATACA
>JAAYTO010000277.1 GCA_012523755.1 Clostridium sp.
AAGAAAATAAGGCTCAAAATGATGTAAAACACTTTCGTTACTAAGAGACCGTTATTTGAAATAGTTGCACAAATAAAAAATGGGATGCCATCTACTTTTCTTTTTCCTACAATAAATTGACGCTATCATATATTAAAAGATTATTGCAAAGAGAGGTAATTTGTGCTAATATTTTGAGTGTCATATAATTTTTTTTTGAAAGGGGAGAACTTTTCATGAATTCTAAGAGAAAGGCAGTCGTATTAATAGTATCAATCGTAATGTTTTTTCAAATGTTTGCATCTAATGTAGTCATTTCGCAAAATCCGGGGACGGACTTAGAGTCAAAATCCAATGAGACACAATTTGGTGACATTTCAGGACATTGGGCACAAGAGCACATTAAAAAATTAGAACAAAGAAGACTTATTGCCGGTTACAAAACACCGGAAGGCTATTTAATAATGCCGGAGAAAAATATTACCAGAGCCGAGTACTTGACGGTACTTTTAAAAACAAGACCATCGATAAAAGCAATACCCGATAAGGTAAAAGATTTTACAGATGTGAAGAATTCAGACTGGTTTAAAGAAACAATTGACATAGCTTCAAGTAACGGGATTGTTGAAGGGTATTTAGATGGGACGTTTAAACCAAATGCCCCTATAACAAGGGCTGAAATAGCCGCTATAATGGCAAGATTTAATAATTGGGATAAAAGTCATATAGATGACAGTTTACCGTCATTTTTAGATGTTGATTTAAATAAGTGGTATTACCTGCCTGTAATGATTTGCAGATCTAAGGAAATAATAAATGGCTATCTGGACGGGACATTTAAACCCAATAATTTAGCTTCGAGGGCAGAGGCTTTTGCATTACTTGCAAATTATATAAGTATAGTTGAATTATCTCAAGATTTAGTAGAAGAGGATGAAGAAGATAAGCCGGGAAAACCGGAAGGAGAAAAAAATAAAGATAGCCAGAACGGCAGTTCTAATACAAAAACTCCTTCTGAGCAAAAAGAAAATAATCCTCCGGAAATAGATGAAATTGAAGTGTCAAGGTATTCAATATTTGAAGGTGGAACAATTTATTTGTTGGCAAGAACCTATGATGCAGATGGCGACCCAATTTTCTACAAATGGGAGGCTACTGACGGTGAATTCGATGAAACAGACGTTCAACATGTAGGATGGACTGCTCCTGATTCTTTAGGTGATTATGACATTACACTTACAATTAGTGACGGAAGAGGCGGAACAGCAACAAAAAAGATAACTTTGTCGGTTGTTGAGATGTTTTCCGGGGGGATACCAAATCCTTTATTTGAATCCGGTCCTGATGGTGATTATGACGGTGACGGATTAACAAATGAAGAGGAGATAGAACTTGATACAAATCCTTTTATGGCAGATACAGATTATGACGGTTTAACGGATTATGAGGAAGTACATATATACGGAACAGATCCATCAAAGGCTGATACGTCCGGTGACGGGATACTGGATGCAGTAAAAGTAAAATTAGGATTGGATCCGCTGTCCACACATACTGATGGTATTGAAGACAGTACTCGTATTTTTGATGTAAGGAAAGACTTTCATACAAATATACAAATGTCTGATGACTATTCAAACGAAGTTTACCATGTGGAAAAAGACTATTTAATAAGTGAAAAAACTGCTTCAAAGGGCGGCAGTGATAAAGAAGTATTACTGGCAACTACTGAAATGGTTGAAAAAACAACAATGTCGGTTAATAAAGAAGTACGTGGAAGCTTGTCAGTCCGTGGCGGGGCAAATATAGCACAGGATATTAAAGTGGAAGTTGTAGAAAATCCTTTGTTTATGGCAAGAAAAGAAGTAGTAGGTATTCCGATAAAAGTGAAAACCAGATATTTCAGCCGATTGGATGCAGAGGAGATGGCCATTACTTTAACATATGATGAAAGTGAGTTAGAATCTAAAGGAATAAAGCCACAACAGCTCTCAATGTACTTATTTGATGAAGAAACACAAAAATATATTGAAATTGAAAATTGTCAGGTTAACGAAGATGAAAATACTGTAACCGGGTATTCAACAAAGCTTGGTATTTACACAATTGCAGCTAAAGATATAGAAGGGAAAGATATAGGGTATTTAAATATAGTTTTTGCTATAGACATGTCTGAAAATACACTTGCATTTGACTGGAGGGGAAATTATAGCTGGAAGGGTGAATTTAACAGATTTTTGTCAAATATTAATGACAGATCAAAGGTTGCACTAATGGAGTTTGCAGCTGATAGCTTTGTAATTCAGGATATGACAACAAACAAGTTAGCTGTATCAAATCTCATTAATGATATGGAATATCTGTCAGTTCCATATAAAGGTGATTTAAAGACAGGACTGCAAAGTGGTTTAGATATATTAGAAAATTCAGATAAAAATAGCAGCAAAGCTTTGATTATATACACTTCAACCTATGACCCAAGTGATAAAGAAAAAATTGTTGAATTATTAAAGAAAGCTTCACAAAAAGGTATAGTAATATATTTAATTAACAACACTCAAGATAAAAATATTTATGAATTAATAGTCAATGAATCAGGTTTTGTAGGAAAGATATTTGATATTGATTTTCCAAAAGTAGATGTGAGACGTATTAATAATGACTTAGATGAATTTGGAAATTTAAGTGAAATTACTTTACAAAGTGCAGAAAGTAAAACTAAATTTAATTTTAGAAATTTTGATATAAAACTTGATAGTTGGAGGTTTAAAAATTTTAATTCAAAGTGTGCCCCTGATGGTGCGTGTTATGGATTTGTAACAACGGCATTAGGTTTATATTATGGTGTTTTGCCAATGAGGATAAATAAGGGACATGAAGATTTTGAATCAGATAGTCCGGGATATAATATGAAAGATCATATGGAAGGTTTAAGAATAGGGGATAGCGGTTTTAATAACGGGATATATAATTATATTAAAAACCTAAATGTAGATAATCCAAACAGAACTGAAAAACAAAAGGAAACTCAAAAGATGATAGAAACTTGGTTCCATTCAAAAAGAAATCATTTTAGTACAAAAGATCTCTATAAAAATTCAGTTCCTGAAGAAGTCATAAAGGAAGTAAAAGATTATGTTAAAAGTGGAAACATTATAAATGTAGTATTATTTCGTACAGAACAAGGTTTTTTATTTAGAGAAAAAGTAGATGGGGCACATGTAGCAACTATATATGATGTTGAAGAATATGACGGTATGTTAAATTTTAAGGTTTACGAGAGTAATTTCCCATATGGTCATTTAGAATATAAAGATCATTGGGATACTTATTTATTATTAGATAAAACATCTGAAGAAAATTCATATTCTTGGATGTACAGGTATAAAAGCTGGAATTATTTAGGTTTTATAGATACAGAAGAATATATAAACTACATGTGGGAAAATTTAAATTACCGTTCAAATTATTTAGAAAGTGTTCGGTATGACAGAAATAATAATAATTATATAACACATGTCCATTTGAAACCTTTGAAAGATATTAAATTTGATATGTCTATTGAAAACATAAGGATAGAACCTCAGAGTCCAAGAACAATTCCACATTCTATTATAACATTTAATAACGGAGAAGTTGTTATAGATAGAACACACCATCATTGGAATGATGTGTATTTTAATGTAGAGTTTAACGATGGAACAACTGATTGGGTTAGAGTATATTCTGATGAAATGTTAAATGGAAATAATGATACATTCTATTTTACAGATGTCAATGATACTGATTGGTATTACAAGGCGATTAAAGCATTGGTATTAAATAATATTGTAAAAGGAAGAAAATCTGTAAAAAGAGATAATCGTGATGAAATAACATTTGTTCCTCAAGGAAATGTTACAAGAGCAGAAGCATTAGTTACCGCAATGAAAATTTGTGGGTATGATAAAATTATTAATTATAACCCATATGATAGGAAACCGGTATTTGATGATGTTTTTGTAAATGATTGGTGTTATATATATGTTCGTTATGCTAAAGAAAATGGCATGATATCTGCAACAAATATATATACCAATGAATTTCTTCCCAATCAAGAGATTACAAGGCAAGAATTTGCGTTTATAGTTGACAGGGTAATGGATAACAGGTTAAAGCCACATGACTCGTATGATCTGCTGAAGTCCTTTTCTGACGAGAGTTCAATAAAATATAGAAGCAGTGTAGCTAAATTAGTTTATAATGACGCTATGAATGGATTCCGTGAAGGAGATAAATTATTTTTTAAGCCAAAATCAAAGCTTACAAGAGGAGAAATGGCACAGGTTTTCTATAATATAGTATATAGGGACCAAGTAGGGTATCAATAAATTAGTTTAAAATGTAAAAGTAAATTAGTAACAGGGGGTAAGGAAATGAAAAGAGTATTTAAATGTATGGTTTTGATGGCAACTTTGCTATTTAGTATATTGTTTTTTTCGCAAATTGTAATTGCTGGTTCAGTACTAAAAAATGAATATATAGATGTATCAATATTTGATAATGGTAGATTTTCAATAGGAACGGTTAAGGGAAATCCCGAAATAGATACCGATGAAAATGCAAAATTATTATATGGCTGGCCAAGTAGGAGCACATCCTATACAACCATCAAAATTGATGGATATGATTATGCATTTGGAAATAAACTCACTGTATTGCCAGCAAATCTGGATGAAGGATTAATAAATACTTGCTTGGAAGTGTATGGTGACATTGAAATAAGACAGGATTTATCTATTGTTAATGGTGGTTTTTCAGATATGGACGATACTGTAGAAATTAAATATATTATTACCAATACAGGTGAAGAGTATCATGATTTAGGTGTTAGAATTATGATGGATACCATGTTAGGACGTAATGATCATGCTCCCTTTAAAGTACCTGGTTTAGGTGACATAACTGAAACTACAATACTGGAAGGTAATCAAATACCTGAATTTTGGCAAGCAGTAGATGATTTAGTAAATCCAGGGGTTATTTCGCAGGGAACTCTTGCATTGTACCAAAATAACAGACCCGACAGGTTTGTTATGTCTAGTTGGAGGTATTTAAAATCAAATATGTGGGCATATAATCATACAGGAAATTTTGGTGACAGTGCTGTTGCTGTATATTGGGATCCAAAGCCATTAGCTCCCGGGGAGACAAGGGAATATGTTACATACTATGGCATAAGTAAATTTTCGTCAGATAATAAAAATCCAATTGTACTGAATTTAAGCGGAAATATGTTTCTTGAAGCAAATGAAAAGGGTTATTTCCCCAATCCGTTTACTGTTGTGGCATACTTAACAAACAATACCGATTCGGCATTAAATAATATAAGTGTGAAAATTAATTTGCCGGAGGAGTTAACGTACTTTACAGATTCAGAGGAAGTTATAGTTATTGACAGATTAGAAAGCGGGCAATCAACTCAAATAGTGTGGAATTTATTTGCTGCGCAGCAACGCTATGAAAAAAGCGTAATGTATACTGTGGAAGTTTCGGCAGAAGGTATGGAAGCATTTAATTTGTCCAGAGAAATTTTTATTCCTGCTTCCATAAGTGAGATTTTTAATGATGAAATTGATATAAATAAATATATGGTATCTAAGAGAATAGGAGAAGATTTTGAACAAGTGATATCTCAAAGACCGCACATAAAGCCCAGTATTAATAATGTGAAAATTACACATATGGGAGAAGGAGTATATGAAATAGAAGTTACAGACTATTTTGTTGACAGTTCCAAAGGAGGAGCCCCGTTTTTCTTTTGGTTAGCTGAAGATGGGTACTTTGAAAAGAAAAAAATAGATAATTATAGAAAAGTTATATTTAGAGCTGCTAATGGTACTCAAGGACAAAAAATTCATTTATGTGTAAAGATGGGTGACGGTCTGGGGAATGTAGATTATAAATATCTAGAAGTGGATGGTTTTGGAGAAGTTTCTGATTCAAATAATGAAGCAAATTTGAACGCTAAATTTGTTTCATCCTTTAAAAATGTAAAAGCTTGGGATACAATTCCTATCAGATATAATGTATATGCTTTAGATAGAGTTGGAGAAGAGATTTTAGGCACAAGGGTAAGTTTATATTATTCAGTGGAAGATAATGGAGTATGGCACACAATAATAAAAGATTTAATCGGTGTCAACGGGTATAACTGGATTGTGCCGGATATTAATTCTGCAAATGTGAAGATAAAACTTGTTGCAACAAACGGAAGTTTAGTAAAAGAAGTAGTATCTGATTCTTTTAGTGTTGCACCGGACATTTTTATAAAAGGAAGGGTTGTTGACAGGGATGAGAATCCTTTGCCTAATGTTAAGATTACAATAAATGATAGAATTACATATACAGATGTAAATGGATATTATACAATAAACAACTTAAGTCCGGGAAAATATACTGTAACGGCAGAAAAAGAAGGATTTGTATTTCAACGTTCAATATATACCGGAATAAATTTGACAAATTATAATAGAAACAGGACAATTAATTTTTATGAAAATTAATTTTACAGGCAATATAAAGATAAAGGCACGATATTAATATTGTGCATTTTGGTTATTTTATAAAAATTGTATTTGTGGGAGGCAAGGTGTAAAAAATGAAAAAATTAATTATAAAAATAGTAATATCCAGTTGTATAATGTTACTTATTTCATTATTGACTATTTTGTGTATACGTGAAGTAACCAATGATGAAGTAAGATTATATCCGGCAATTTCAAAGGAAAACTCTAAATATGGCTATAAAAATAAATGGGGAAAGTTTGTTATAGAACCACAGTTTGAAGAAGCATACCCTTTTAGTTACGGACTGGCTAAAGTTAAAATTGACGGCAAGTATGGTTTTATAGATTATGAAGGAGATATGTACATAGAAGCAATTTATGATGATGTGAGTGAATTAAAAGTTAATAGGTGGGCAAATTTTATATGGGATTGTTATTTTAAAGCCGAAAAGGCAGGAAAATGGGGTGTAGTTGCATTTCTGGTATACACCGGAATTAAAGACTTTAGAGATTATCCTCCTGAAAGAATAATAGAAAAAAGCAGATCTTATAAATGGGAAGCACCGGATCCGGAACATGTAAGTGCAGTAGAACTTACAGATTTTATTTATAATGAAGAAGAAATAGAGTTAATAAATTATGAAGAAGGTATCATAGCAAAAATAAATGTAAACGGAGTAGTATATTTTATAAGTAATAGGGGAGAAAGAATATCCGGTTTCTAAACAAATTTATAATTGTATTTGTGAAAAAGTAGGGGGTTTTTATATGGGATTTAAAAATAAAATTTTTATACTTCCTTTAATACTGCTATCTTTACTTATATATATTTTAAATTTCGACTCTTTTGCTATAGAGGAAAGCAACAAGCTAACTAATGTAAATATATCGGATTATTTAAAAAGATACAAAAGCTTTGATAAGCAATGGGGCTTGAAAAACTCCGGTCAAACTTACAGAAAAGCAGGAACACCTGGTATTGATATAAATTACGTAGAATATTTAAAAATAATGCAGTCAGGCCATATGGAAACAGTTAAAATTGCTGTTTTAGATACTTATATTTATACAGAACATAAGGATTTGGAAGAAAATATTTTATTAATTAACGGAAGCAATAAATTTAAAAAGCTTGAAAATATAGACATTAACGATGAAAAATATTATCATGGAACACACATTGCAGGAATAATCGGAGCATCGCATAATGGTACTGAAATATTAGGAATAGTGCCAAAAGTTAAAATTATTCCGTTAAATATTATGAGTAATGAAGCAAATATAGATACTATTATAGAAGCAATTGAATATGCAGAAAAAATGGGTGCAAGAGTTGTTAATTGCAGTTGGTCCGTAAAAGAGTACAGTGAGGAGTTATATAATACAATAAAAGATTCCAATATGTTATTTGTGGTTGCAGCAGGGAATGATTCAAAAAGTATAGATGAATATCCTTTATATCCTGCATCTTTCAATTTAAAAAATGTTATAACGGTAGCTTCTATTGATAATACAGGGGAACTATCAAACTTTTCAAATTATGGAAACAAAGTAAGTGTTGCTGCACCTGGTGAATATATATATTCAACATTGCCAAATAACCAATACGGTTATAGTTATGGTACGTCTATAGCTACAGCTTTTGTTACAGGTTTAGCCGGATTAATTTTTTCTGTGGAACCAACACTTAAAGCAGAAGAAGTTGTTTCATTAATTGAAAGGGGAGTTTTGCCCCTTGAAAGCTTAAAGGGCAAGATAAAGACAAGTGGAATTATAAATGTTTCTAATACGTTAAATATATTAGAATGCAGCTTAAATCAAGAAAATAGACATGAGGATATAAAAGAGAATTTTATAAAATTTGTGATGTTTATTTTACATATTTCACGCAAAATGTTACATATATAAAGCATTTTTTAAATAGACATAAAATATTAATATTTGCTCTTACTACTATTTTTATGCAAACTTTTTGCAAAGAATTTGTTTGAAAACTTATAATGGAATATATTATTAATCACATATTAAAAAAAGGTGTTTAATTTCAATTATAAATAAGATACAATGTTGATTAGGATGGATTATGAGTTTAAATTTAAAGAGACTGTATGTTATAACTAGATAAAAAAAGCAAATTTTACATAAAGAGTAATAAATGAAAGAAGTGATAAGTTTATGAAAAGAAGTCATGTGAAAATTGTAGCAATAGTTACTGTGTCTATACTTATGTTGTCATCTGTTGCGGCGGCTGTTATATCAATTTTTACAGGGAGGTAAAATGATATGGGCAGAATAATGGGTACCTATGTCTTTCCTCATCCTCCTTTGATTGTGCCGGAGGTTGGCCGGGGAGAAGAAGCCCGGGTTATTAAAACCGTTGAAGCCGCTAAAAAGGCAGCCGGAAGTATTGCTGCACAAAAGCCTTCAACTGTAATTGTGATAACTCCGCATGCGCCACTGTTTCAGGAATATATTTATATTTCTGATGCAAAAGTTTTAGAAGGGAACTTAGAAAAATTCCGTGCAAAAGAAGTAAGCTTATGCTATGACAACAATTTGGATTTGGTGGAAAAAATAATTTCCATATCTAAAAAGAAAGGCATAAGTGCAGGGGGAATTGAGACAGGTTTTTTAAAGAGGTACAGGAATTTAAATCAACTGGACCACGGTGCCGTTGTTCCTCTGTATTATATAGACAAAGAATACACTGGATTTAAGCTTGTTCATATGTCTGTAACAAATTATCCTTTAGAGAAGTTGTATGAATTTGGAATGTGTATAAATGAAGCAGTTAGAAATTCCGATGAAAACGTGGTTGTAGTTGCCAGCGGTGACCTTTCCCACAGGTTAACCCATGACGGTCCGTATGGCTACAGTGAGTATGGGGGAAAATTTGATAAATTAATTGTGGAGTGTATAAAAGAGAAGAAAATTAAAGAAATATTGAGTATAGATGATGATTTCAGGGAAAAAGCAGGTGAATGCGGATTGGCCTCAATTGTAATAATGCTTGGGGCATTGGATGGGTATGAGACAGAACAGGAAGTTTTTTCTTATGAGGGACCGTTTGGAGTAGGTTATATGGTTTCTAAGATAAATGTGATAAAAGAGAAAATAAAAGAAAAATCTGAGAACCATTGTAAAAATCCATATGTATCCCTTGCAAAAAGAACTTTAGAAACCTATGTAAAAACAGGAAAAGTAATAGATGTGCCGGATGATCTACCAGAGGAAATGCTGAAAAATAAAGCAGGTACTTTTGTTTCCATTAAGAAAAACGGTCAACTGAGGGGATGTATTGGTACCATAATGCCTACGAAAGCTAATATAGCATTGGAGATAATCAGCAATGCAATCAGTTCAGGCACAAAGGATCCAAGATTTAATGCCGTAAAGCCGGATGAATTGGATGAACTTTCTTATTCGGTGGACGTGCTTTTAGAACCTGAGCCTATTGATTCAATAAAAGATTTGGATGTAAAAAAATACGGCGTTATAGTAAGGTCAGGTTTTCGTTCCGGGCTCCTGCTTCCTAATTTAGAAGGAGTGGATACTCCTGAAGAACAAGTTGGTATAGCTCTTCAAAAAGCAGGAATAAAGCCTTGGGAAGATTATTCAATGGAGAGGTTTGAAGTTATAAGGCACAAGGAGTAAAATTTTTTTAAAAGCAGGTGATGAACTTTTGAATACCAGAGAGCCGGCTGCTTTTTTTAACAAAAAGGAAGATTTAAAAGTTGAATGTTCACTGTGTCCGCACAGATGTATTATGGAGCATGGTAAATCGGGGGTATGCGGAACCAGGAAAAATGTTAAAGGAAATTTGTATCCTTTAAATTACGGTAAAGTAACTTCAATTGCATTAGATCCTATAGAAAAAAAACCTTTGAATAATTTTAAACCCGGGAGTATGATATTATCTGCCGGTTCATTTGGATGTAATTTGAAATGTTCATTTTGCCAGAACTGGACCATTGCACATGAACTTTCAAAATATTATGAAATAACACCAAAGGCACTTGTAAAGAAGGCATTAGAACTTACATCAGATGGGAATATAGGTGTTGCATATACCTATAATGAGCCTTCCACATGGTATGAATTTGTATACGACACATCTGTATTAGTAAAGGAAGCGGGTCTTGACAATGTACTTGTTACAAACGGTTATATTGAAAGAAAACCATTGGAAAAGCTGATTCCCTATATTGATGCAATGAATATTGATTTAAAGGCATATACCGATTCTTTTTACAAAGACATTTGCAAAGGACGGTTAAAACCTGTAAAAGATACCATTGAATTTGCAGCACTAAAATGCCATGTAGAGGTGACAATGCTTATAATTCCGGGACATAATGACTCTATTGAAGATATTGCTTTAGCTTCAAAGTGGCTTTCATCCATATCACCTGATATTGTTCTTCATTTGACCAGGTTTTTTCCAAACTACAAAATGAGGGATGTAATGCCGACACCAAGGGAAACACTGGAAAATGCTAAAAAAGAGGCTTTAAAACATTTAAGTTTTGTATATCTTGGCAATGTATAATAAATATTTTTAATATATAATTAAATTTTTTTTATTTTTTATAAAAAATGCTTTCAAAAACATAAAAAACAGGTATAATTTTAAAGTGGGAAAGTTTTTAAGGGTGTGGGGTTATTAAATGAATTTCTTAAACTTACAAAATTTTAAAGATTTTTTTGATTCTGTTATTTTGAGTTTATTGGATATTAAAGGTCCTTGGGATATTGTTAAATCCTTAATAGATATTGGTATAGTTTCATTTGTAATATATAAAATTATAACGCTGGTAAAGGAAACCAGAGCGTGGCAGCTTTTAAAAGGTGTCCTTGTCATTCTCATTGCTGCCAGATTAAGCGATGCTTTGGGTTTTAGGACCATTGCCTTTATTTTGAGAGTGATTATTCAATACATAACAATTGCCCTGATTGTCTTGTTCCAGCCGGAGCTTAGAAGGGGATTGGAAAAGATAGGCAGAAGCAGATTCAGAAATATTTTTATTTTTGAAGAAGAAACTGATACTGTTAAAGTGAGGGCATTAATTGAGGAGATAGTAAAAGCGGTTACCGGCATGGCAAAGACATATACAGGTGCTCTTATTGTTATTGAAAGAGAAACCAAGATAGGGGATATAGTTAATTCAGGCATACAAATTGATGCAAATGTTACTTCGGAACTTTTAATTAATATTTTTTCGCCTAATACACCTCTTCACGATGGTGCCGTTGTTATAAGGGAAAAAAAGATCAAGGCAGCAGCTTGTTTTTTACCGCTAACAGAAAATCCAAATATAAGCAAAGATTTGGGAACAAGACACAGAGCAGCTCTGGGAATAACAGAAGTATCTGATTCAATGGTGGTTGTTGTATCTGAAGAATCCGGGAAGATTTCAGTTGCACTAAACGGCGGGTTGACAAGAAACCTTACCGGTGACAGTTTAAGAAAAGCCCTGAATAAGAATCTTCTTGACAAGGATGTACCCAACAAGAAGCTGGGGTTATGGAAGGTGAAGTCTAAAAATGAGTGAATTATTTAAAAAGGATATAGGAATAAAAGTTATTTCATTGTTTTTTGCTGTGGTTTTGTGGTTTTTTGTTTTGGACAGTTCAAACCCTGTAATTTCCCATGACTTTAATATACCGTTGAAAATTGAAAATGAAGATAGTTTAAAGGAAAACGGTTTTGTTATTGTAAATAAAAATTTTCCAAGAAATATTTCTGTGAATGTAAAAGGAAGGCAAAACAAAATAAGCACTTTGGATGCAAATGATATAGAAGCAAAAATTGATTTAGAAAAAATAGATGATGTTAATACTAAAAGCCTTCATGTTGATGTATATATACATAAGGAGGGCTTTTCCGTAGAAAGTATTACCCCTGGGGTGGTAAATTTTGAATTGGAGAAGGTGGAAAAAAATTCTTTTCCTGTGAATATAGTTGTAGAAGGGAAGCCAAAAGAGAATTATAAACTGATTGAAGTGTCATCCTCACCTGAAACGATATTTGTAGAGGCAACGGATTCTGTGGTTAATTCCATTGGAGAGATTAGGGCATATGTTGATGTAAGCAATGTAACTAGTGAGATGGTTATTCAAAAAGAGTGTGTTGTTTATGATGTGAACGGTGAAGTTTTACAAGACGAAGAACTTATATTTAATGTAAATATAACAATAGAAATGGCAAAGGAAGTGCCTATAGTTCCCGTTGTAAAAGGTAAACCGGCTAAAAATTATATAGACGGCGTTCATAAAGTTTCACCTAATAAGGCTCTTATAACAGGCCCGCCGGATGTAATTGAGTGGATTGACAATGTAAAAACACAAGAAATAGATATAGAAAATGCCAATCAAAGTGTGACAAAAACGGTTGAATTAAATATACCGGAAGGGGTTCGTTTAGTTGAAACTCCTGAAAATGTTTATGTTGATGTTATTATTGAAAAAATAGCAGTCCGTGAGTTTACCATAAAAAGCTGGGATATAGCAATTGAAAAGGCAGTTATAGATGATTCCCTGGTATATGAAATTCCGGGGACGGATATAAATATTAGTATAGAAGGCAGAAAAGAAGAACTTGACAGAATTTCCGTGGACAGTTTAAAACCCAGTATAGATGTTGAAGGTCTTAAAGAAGGCAGGCATAAAAGGACATTAAAAGTTGTGCTCCCTAGAACTGTAGACCTTTTGGAAGATTATGAAGTAGAAGTTGTTATTAAAAAAAATGAAGATTTGGATGAAAGCTAATGAAAGTAATTGTATATAATTTAAAAACGGATTTAGACGATACAATATATGACTTAAAGAAAATTACTTCAAAGAAAATAGGAGTAAGCGAAAGGGATTTTAATTCTTTTAAAATAGTGAAAGAATCTATTGATGCCAGAAAAAAACCCCATATTAATATTGTTTATTCTGTTGTGGTTGAAATAGAAAAGGAAATAAAACTTCCATCTGGCGGTGATGTCAGAGTTTTAGAGGATATACCGCAAAAGCCTTTAATTTCCGGAAGTATAAAGCTTAAAGAAAGACCGATAGTTATAGGTTCCGGACCTGCAGGTTTATTTGCCTCCCTTATACTTGCCCAAAACGGCTACAAACCTCTTTTGCTTGAAAGAGGGGAATGTGTGGAAAGACGCACACAAATAGTTAATTCTTTTTGGGTAAACGGCAAACTGGATGAAGAAACAAATGTACAGTTTGGGGAAGGCGGTGCAGGAACTTTTTCTGACGGCAAACTTACCACCAGAATAAACGATAAGCGCTCAGAGTTAGTTTTAGATGAATTTTATAAATCAGGTGCTCCTGAGGAAATATTATATAAGGCAAAGCCCCATATAGGTTCCGATATACTTAAAAAAGTGGTTTTAAACATGAGAAAAAGAATTTTGGACCTTGGAGGGGAAGTAAGATTTAATTCGAAAGTTACTGATTTTTTAATAAAAGACGGCAGTATCAGAGGAGTTAAAGTCAATAACCGCGAAGAAATTTATTCCCGGGTTGTGGTACTGGCTATTGGTCACAGTGCAAGAGATACTTTTGAAATACTTTATAAAAGAGGCGTTAACTTTATACAAAAACCATTTTCCATTGGCGTGAGGATAGAGCATCCTCAGGAGTTGATTAATAATGC
>JAAYTO010000278.1 GCA_012523755.1 Clostridium sp.
GAAAAGCAAGGGTATTTAAGTCTTCTTAAATATTACCTTGAAGTTAGAGTGTAAACTATGAAACCGCCGTATACGTGAACCGTACGTACGGTGGTGTGGGAGGTCGGTAAATAAAATAATTATTTACCTCCTACCCGATTAGTGGGATTTCACGAAGTGAAATGACCAAAAAGCGATGGGGCTCGATGCCCCGGAGCTTTTATTAAAATTATTTAAAGGAGATATAACAAGGCGATAAATGTTTCCCCCACATATAATATTGCATGTAGCCTAAGAAATGACAAAAAACAATTCATAAATACATGATTTTGTGTTATAATAGCACCGACTAAATAAAAAGCAGGAGTTATTGAAATGAAGCTTCCCAATGAGTTTTTGGAAAAAATGAGGAGCCTTTTTGGCGATGATGAATATATAAATTTTTTAAAGTCCTATGATATGCAAAGGTTTTATGGACTTCGGGTTAACACGCTGAAGATAAGTGTTGATGAGTTTAAAAGGATTTCGCCCTTTGAACTTGAACCGGTACCTTGGATCAGGGACGGTTTTTATTATTCTGAGGAAGTTAATCCCGGAAAGCACCCCTACTACCATGCGGGACTTTATTATATACAGGAACCCAGTGCCATGCTTCCGGGGGCTGTTATGAATGCACAGCCCGGGGATTTTGTGCTGGATCTCTGTGCCGCCCCTGGAGGGAAAACGGTTCAGATGGCTGCCGGTATGCAGGGAAAAGGTCTTCTTGTTGCCAATGACATAAATTCCGACAGGGTTAAGGCTCTTGTGAAAAATATTGAGCTGTGCGGTATAACCAATGCCATTGTTACCAATGACACACCAGATAAGTTGGCAAAAAAGTTCACTGGCTTTTTTGATAAAATATTGGTAGACGCCCCGTGTTCCGGGGAGGGCATGTTTCGCAAGGATGACGATGCGGCGAAGAACTGGGATAAATTCAAAAGCGATAAATGCTGCAATATGCAGAGGGATATTTTGGATTGTGTCGATGATATGCTAAAGCCGGGAGGCTGTTTAGTGTATTCTACATGCACTTTTTCTCCCGAGGAAAACGAGGGTATGGTTTCGGAATTTCTGGACAAGCATAAAGACTATGAGCTTTTGGAAATAACTAAAGCATATGGCATTGAAAGCGGTCGCCCAAAATGGTGGAATAATAATCCGGAGCTTTTTAAAACTGCACGGATGTGGCCCCATAAGGTAAAAGGCGAAGGACATTTTGTTGCCCTTCTTAAGAAAAAAGGGGATGTTAAGGACTTGCCAAGGGAGTTGGAAAAAGCCAGAAATATCGAAAACAATAAGGCTGTAGAGCTCTTTTATGAGTTTGTTGATAAGAATTTAAACAGGGACATTGAAGGATATTTAAGTATGAAGAGCGATAACCTGTACTGTCTTCCTGTAAAGCTTCCCGACCTTTCGGGCATAAAAGTGGCGAAGTTCGGGTGGTATCTGGGAAAAGTATTAAAGGGGAGGTTTGAACCGTCCCATTCCTTTATACTGGCATTGAAAAAAGAAGACATAAAAAATGTTATAAATTTGGATTCAAATACGGCTGACGTTTTGAAATACCTCAAGGGAGAGACCCTTATGTTTGAAGGAAGCAAAGGATATACTGGTGTACTGGTGGACGGCTATACATTGGGATGGGCAAAGCAGACTGGAGATATGCTAAAGAATCTTTATCCTAAGGGCTGGAGAAAAATGAATTAATACTCCTTGTATAATATATACAGAATTTGTTGTGATAAAATACCGGTAGTTTATTCTCAAATTACCCATATAAAAAGAAAATACGAGATCTTAAAGATTTAACTGAACTTTGCAGGGTTTTCTTTAACTAAATATTTGAGAAACACTATAACGGATTAAAATGAGAGTTGGTGGGATAGTGAGAGATACGCAGAGGGTGGACAAGGTATTGTCAAACTTAGGGATTGGTACCAGAAAGGAAATTAAACGCCTTGTTAAGGATGGAGCCGTAAAGGTGGACGGTGTTGTGGTAACCGACAGTGGAATGCACATAAATCCCAAGGACAGTCTTATTGAAGTCTCGGGAGAGCTTTTGAAATACCGGGAGTTCATATATTTAATGTTGAACAAACCCCAGGGAGTGATATCGGCAACTTATGACGCCAGACTTAAGACGGTGATTGATATACTTCCTGACGAGTATAAATCCTTTGGGCTTTTTCCAGTGGGGAGACTGGATATTGATACAGAAGGACTCCTTGTCCTGACAAATAACGGACAGCTTGCTCATGAGCTGTTATCCCCAAAAAAGCATGTTCCTAAAAGGTATTATGCCGTTATTGAAGGAGTTGTGGATGAAAAGGAACAGGAAGCTTTCGGCAAGGGAGTGATTCTTGATGACGGCTATAAGACACTGCCGGCAGAACTCTTTATTATAAAATCCGCCAACTTTTCGGAGGTTGAGTTAGTTATATATGAGGGCAAATTTCATCAAGTTAAAAGGATGTTTGAGTCAGTCGGAAAAAAGGTAAAATACTTAAAGAGAATCGAGATGGGAAGACTCAGATTGGATGAAGCCTTAGAACTGGGGGAATGCAGAGAACTTACTAATGGTGAGGTTTCACTGCTTAAAGCAGTTGATGCTGTAAATTAGCATAGCTTTTAATAAAATATTTGTGTCTGTAAAATATAGTGAATTCTTTATGTAAAAATTGGTTGAAGAATTGCAAGAACAAATCCGTGTCTGTGAAATATGGTGAACTTGTTTGGTTAAAGCTGAACTATTTGGATTTCACTTTTCGCAGCTTGAATTTTTTGAAATTGGAGAGTTGAGATGAATAAACAGAGCATAAACAAACTGTCGTTGTTTCTGACCGGTTTGGAACAGAGAATTGTGGACAACCGGGAGTACTTTAAAAAAGCTGTTGCTGTATTTAAATCGGGAACCAGGGAATTCCCTGCGAAGATATGGTTCGACGGCGATAAAATAAAATTGAATTTTAACGGAAACACTGAAACTTTGGAAACAAACTGGATTTCTTTAAGGATTGTCAAGTATGCCGAAAATTATGACAGTGTGGTTATTACCTACGAAGAGAGGGGAACAACAATAGTAATTGAGGCCGATAACAAAAATGTAAAGATGAAAACCAGTGACGCAAAAGAACCGGAGAAGAATATTGGGGCACATAATGAAGCTTATCAAATTTCAAACCGGAATTATTACATTAAAGCAGCACAGGCACAGGAACTTTTAAAAGAAATCGGGATTTTAGGCAGCAATGGAAAGGTTAAAAACGATAAAATCAGAAAGTACAACCAGATAGATCACTTTGTAGAGCTTATTGACGATTTGATTAGAGGCCTTTTGAAGGAAAACGACTCCATAACTATTTTAGACTGCGGATGCGGCAAATCCTACCTTACCTTTGTGTTAAACTACTATATAAAAGAGGTGCTCAAAAAACCCTGTTATTTTATCGGTCTCGACTATTCGAATACCGTTATTGAAGCGTCAAGGAGGACAGCAGAAAATCTCGGTTATAAAAACATGGAGTTTAGGGTAACGGATATAAAAAATTATCGGACAAATAGGGAGGTTCATTTGGTTATATGTTTACATGCCTGCAATACTGCAACCGATGAAGCAATAGCACTGGCTGTAAACAATAATATAAAGGCAATGGTTATGGTTCCGTGCTGTCAGCAGGAAATATTAAAACAGTACTCCTATCCTCCTTTTCAAGATATAATCAAGCATGGCATTCTAAAGGCAAGATTGGCTGATGTTATTACCGATGGGGTCAGGGCATTGCTCCTTGAAGCAATGGGTTATAAGGTTTCCGTTGTGGAATACATATCGCCGGTTGAAACGCCAAAAAACCTTATGATAAGAGCAATAAAGACTCAATCGCCGGATCCTAAGGTTTTAGACCGGTACAGAGAATTAAAAAGATTGTTGGGGATAAACCCTACACTGGAAAAATTATTATACACTGATTAGAATTATGAATAAACATTTGTAATTAACACATATTAAATAGGATTGGATTAGTTTTTAATAATCCAAAGACTATGACAAAGACATAAATCAATAGATTTTCACATTATTAGGTTGACTATTAATATTTTTTTTAATAAAATGAATTTGGAGTATTTTGTCTAGAACATGAATAATTTAATATTAAAGTTTTTTAATAAATATCCGAATAAGAAAATGAGTGTATTTTATAGTATTGTGTGTTTTAGTAAATAATATATATTGCATGTTTTAAAATATATAATTCAAATACAATGCAGATGAGATTGTAGGGGAGACTTAGAATTACTAAATCTAAACGAAGAGGTGAATAACATGGCTAGAACAAAGCAAGAGTACGTGAATAATGGTGTTGAAATCTCCAAGGCTACATTAGGTGTTGGAGATGAGGTTACCCTTTTCTACAAAGGGTTGCTCGCACAGAGCGGAGCTGAAGCAGTATATGCACATATAGGATATGGTGAAGAATGGGAAGACAAGACATTCATACCGATGGAAAGGGATAACGACGTTTTTAAAGCAACTATCAGAATTGATCATCCTGATGACCTGAATGTTGCATTCAAAGACAGTGGAGATAACTGGGATAACAATTCCATGGCAAATTATTCTTTTAAGGTTAGTAAAAGAGTTTCGAGAAAGTCTTCTAAGAGTTCTGACTCTGAAGAAAAGTCTCAAAAGAAGACAAGCTGCAAGACAAGTAAGACATGTAAGTCAGCGGCAGCGGAAAAAGGCACTGCGACAAAGACCGCAACTGCCAAAAAAACTACTGCAAGTAAAGCGAAAAAGAGTACTTCAACTGAAAAATAGGGTAGAGCAGAAATATTGAGAGAAGCATTGTTAAAACAGATTGAAGTAGTTTATACAAATTTATAATTATTATTCAATTGAGGTTTATAAAAAAGAGGTAGTGAACCTCTTTTTTAGTTGTATGGGATTTCGCAGAGCAAAGTGACTAAATTTTTCTTCACATTTATTACATGCACCTGATATTTACAAAATAATTGACAATAAATTAATATAGTATTAATATAAACTTATAGATGTTTGCCGTTGTTTTGCAATTAAATCTAAAATTAGTAGCTGCATAGATAAGGTTTCGATTTTAACACATTTCTTCGTGCAAGGGGACTTTTCCAATCTGTGGCAAAGTGTTTGTTTACAATATAATAATTCGATAATATGCTGCTTGAAGTTACGGTAGTATGGTATTTGCAAAGGAGGACTTTATTTTGTTTAGCGTTATGATTGTTGATGATGACCCTAAAATCCTTGATTGGTTGAAAAGTGAGATAGATTGGGGTAGCTTAGGATTTAATCTTATATGTTTAGCGGAAGATGGAATTGATGCATTACATAAATTAAACCAGAATAAGATAGATCTTGTTATTACTGATATAAGCATGCCCAAAATGGATGGCATAGAGTTGTATAATTCGATAAAGGAGTACAACCTATCGCCTTTTGTTATTTATTTAAGTGATCCCGAAGATCTGCCGCATGTTAAGCAGGGGCTATTGTTGGGGGCATATGGATATGCGACAAAACCGATAGATAAGAAAAGTTTAATTGAAGTGATAGAGAGTGTTCATGAGAGACTTATGGACATTAAACGGGAGAAAGAAAAAGATAAAAAAATAAAAGAAAGGTTTGAAATGAGTCTTTCCTTTTCTAGAGAGAAGATTTTAAATGATCTTTTAAGAGGTAAAGGATTTCCCCATGAATCTTTAAATTATATAATAGATGAGTATGATATCAACCTAGTTAGGGAAATAGTTCAAGTAGGTATTATTGAGGTTGGTAATTTTGATGCCAGCACTAAAGAGTTAATAAAGACTGGAAAATTCGAAGAATTATTAAATAGAGTAAGAACAATAATTGCAGATATTTTGGTTCAATTTGAGGGATTAAGCTGCAACATGGTTGAAATGGATATTGGAGTGATAAGTGTTATACTTCAACCAGTTTCAAGAGTTGAATTAAGTGAGTTTGAAGAGGAGACAGCAGATTTTTTTCAAGAGGTAATAAAGGAGATTCAACAGAACGCAAATGTCAGGGTTACTATTGGAGTAGGTGAAGCTTGTATTAAGCTAAGAGATATCAGCCAAAGTTATATGGGGGCTAAAGCGGCTCTTCGTCATAAGCATATACTGGGCGGAAACAGAGTTATTCATATGAGACAATTGGACATTAATGAAAAACAAAATCTCCTATATCCTGCCGAGAGGGAAAAGCTTTTAGTTGAGTATATTATGTCTGGGAACGATAGTGCGGTAAAATTGGCAGAAAAAATGTTTGACGATATCGCCGTCGGAGCTGAAAATAATCTTAAGAGGATTGCCTTTGCTGCAAATCAGTTAATGTTTAATATTTCTCATTTTATAGATATGCAGTATGATTTTATAAATAAACTATATGATTTTAGAAAGTTTAATAATGTTGATTTTTTAGAATTCAAATCGAAGGAAGAAATAAAGAAATTTTTCATATTATTTGTTAATAGTCTTATGAGCGTTGTAAGGGAATACTTGCCTGTACAAAATAATACTTTAATAAAGGACGCATGTGAGTATGTACTAAATAACATTGACCAGGAAATAACTCTTGCGAGAATGGCAGATCACTTGAATATCAGTAAGAATTATTTCTGCTCCCTGTTCAAGCAAGAGACGGGTACTAATTTTCTTGAGTATGTTACGAAGGTTAAAATGGAATGGGCTAAATTGCTTTTAAAAGAAGGAAGTTACAAGACATATAAGGTGAGTGAAATGCTAGGTTACAGGGAAGCCAGTTATTTTAGCAGGCTCTTTAGAAAGTACACTGGATTTAGTCCAGCGGAGTACAAAAGGCAAATCCGGGAAAGTCAGGACAACCAATAGGATATGGAGATAAGAAAAATTTCCTTTGAAACCGGGGTGTTGTAATACATATAGTGTGTTTATGTATTCAAGTATTTATTGGAGAGGTTTGGTAAAGTTGACAAATGATATAAATTTAAAGAAAAGAGTAGTAAACAGAACGGGAATTATTCTGATTTTGACAGGTATATTAGTTATATTAGCTATATTATTGGCATATCAAACCGAACTAATATACAATGATTTTTCAAAGATTGCTATGGTAAATGGGGAGCCTGTCTATGTAAGGGAGTATAAAATGAACCTAAAGAGTAACAGCAATGAGGTTATGGCTTACTTTGGTGAAAAAAATGGGTTAAGAAGTGAAACGGATTTTTTAAACAGCAGTTTCGAAGGCAAAATACCCGATGAAGTTGCCAAGCAAAATGCATTGGAGAATATTATAAGAATTAAGGTTCAACAAAAACTTGCAAAGGAAAATGGTATAATTAAAAGTACTGACTATAGGGATTTTTTGAAGGAACTAGAAAGGGAGAACGAACAAAGGAATGATGCACTAAAAAACAACAAGGTAATATATGGCCCTGATAATTATGGTGAACTTGAGTATTATTGCTATACGTTTGATAATATGGTTAAGGAGTTAAAAAAGAAGCTTAAGGAAAGTGAGTTCTTAATATCTGAGAACGAGATTAAAAAAATGTATATAAGATTAAAGGAATCGAGGTTTAAGGTTCCAGATAGTATTGAGATTCAAGCGGTTATAATCCCTTTTGCTGATGAAAAGGGTGTTATATCAGATGAAATGGAGAAAAACGCCAGATGGTTGATTGAAGAGGCAAAAATGAGAATAGAAAAGGGAGAGTCCTTTGAGGAGGTTGCCGATGCCTATAAAAAATATGGCATGGTATTGGATCATTACTTTACAAAAGAAGAGCAACTCTCGAAGGATATACCTTATCCCGAATTCTTACAGGAAGCTAAGGGATTAATTCCCGGGCAGGTGAGTGAGATAATTGAGAGAGCTACGGACTATTCATTACTAATATGCAAGTCAAAAGAAGAGTGGGGCTATGTTTCATATGAAGAAGCCAGTAAAATTCTAAGAGATGAACAGATTGAAAAGGAATATGAAAAATATGTTGATGAACTTGTAGAAGAAGCTGATGTTCAGATTAATGAAAAACTATATAACCGCATTGATATAAAAAAATGAGGGAAATCCGCATCCTGTTAAATTATGACAAGGTCAATATATACATGAACAGGTATTTGGTGTTATTTTTTACAACTTTTATTCATAGCATTTCATAAAACGTATTCAGGAGTTGTAGGCATAATTCTCCTTGTGTTTTAAATAAAATATTATTTAATAATTATATATAAATTTAAAGGATTAGCAGGTCGCAATATAGAATATATTACAACAAAATTATAATTATTTAATGTTTTTTTAGGACTATGTAACTGTAATTTTTGTAGTGAAGCAATAAAGGACGAAGTTTGAAGTGACAGAAGTATACTTAAATCAATTGAGGTGAGGAAAATAAATGTATAACAAAGAGATAATTGCTCTTTTGCTTGCAGGAGGGCAGGGCAGTAGATTAGGTGTACTTACAAAGAATATTGCAAAGCCTGCTGTGTTATATGGAGGAAAATATAGAATAATTGATTTTTCATTAAGTAACTGTGTCAATTCAGATATTGATACGGTCGGGGTGCTGACCCAATATCAGCCTCTTGAGCTTAATGCCCATATAGGGATTGGAAAACCATGGGATATGGATAGGATAAATGGAGGAGTTACCATACTGTCACCTTATTTAAAGGCCAAAATAGGTGAGTGGTATAAGGGAACGGCGAATGCGGTATTTCAGAATATTCATTATGTTGATAAGTATAATCCTGAATATGTAATAATTTTGTCAGGAGATCATATATATAAGATGAACTATTCGAAGATGCTTGATTTTCACAAAGAAAACAATGCCGATGCTACCATTTCTGTGATAAATGTTCCTTGGGAAGAGGCTGGAAGGTATGGAATAATGAATGCCGATGAAGGCGGCAAAATATATGAGTTTGAAGAAAAACCTCAAAATCCTAAGAGCAATCTTGCATCTATGGGTGTTTATATATTTAAGTGGAATGTTTTAAAAGAGTATCTAATAAGGGATGATAAAAATGACGAATCGGCTCATGATTTTGGAAAGAATATCATACCCTTAATGCTGGGAGAAGGCAGGAATATGTGGGCTTATAAATTCAATGGATATTGGAAGGATGTAGGAACGATACAGGCATACTGGGAGTCAAATATGGATCTTATTAGCAGAGTACCGGATTTCAATCTTTTTGATCCTGCATGGAAGATATATACACCTAATCCTGTAAAACCTGCACACTATATAGGTCCTAATGGAAGCATAAAAAAGACCATAGCTGCTGAAGGATGTATGATTTATGGCAAGGTTAAAAACTCTGTCATTTCGTCGGGCGTTTATATAGGTGAAGGGGCAGTAATTGAAGATTCTATTATTATGACGGATAGTTATATAGGTTCTAATTCATATATTAATAAGTGTATTATCGGAGAAGAGGTACGGATTGGCAATAATGTTAAAATGGGAATTGGTGAGAATATTTCCAATGAGCTAAAACCTTCATTATACGATTCCGGTATAACAGTTGTGGGTGAAAGGGCAGTTGTTCCTGATGGATGTCAAATCGGCAAAAATGTTGTAATAGATGCTTATTTAACAAGTGAAGAATACAGTTCTTTAAATATTGAATCGGGAAAAAGTGCTTTAAAGGGAGGAAAGAACGAATGAAAAATACAATGGGAATGATTCTTACAGGTGGAAAAAATGACAGGCTCAAAGAGTTGGCTGAACTGCGTTCAAGCACTGCGGTTCCTGTTGGTGGAAAGTACAGAGTCATTGACTTTGTTTTATCGAATATGGTTAACTCCGGGATAACCAATATTGGTGTTCTGACACAGTATAGCTTTCGCTCCCTTATGGATCATTTAGGGTCGGGAAAGGAGTGGGATTTAGACAGGAGAAATGAAGGATTGTTTATTTTCCCTCCGTATCTTGCCGGAGAGCATTCGGGGTGGTATCAGGGAAGTGCCGATGCCATGTACCACAATATCACTTTTCTAAAACGAAGTTTTGAAGAATACATTGTTGTTGCACAGGGCAATTGTGTGTATAAGATGCTTTTTGATGATATGCTTAATTATCATATTGACAAGAAGGCGGATATTACTATTGCTTATAGGGACATGAGAGATTTTCCGGTGGAAGAATTATCATACATGGGAGTCATGAAAATGGATGATAATGGCAGGGTTGTAGATTTCAAAGAAAAACACAGCAATCCTGAGTCGACAATCTGTTCAATGGGCATATATATCTTGAAAAGAGAATTACTTATAGACCTTTTGGAGGAATGCAATTCCTTGGGGAAATACGATTTTGTCAAAGATGTCATTATTAATAAGCTGAATACACTTCAAATATATGGATACAGGTTTGATGGATACTGGAGAAACCTGAATACAATAAATGCCTATTACAGAATGAATATGGAAATGCTGAACCCTGAAATTCGGCGGCAACTCTTTGAAGAGAACGGAAAGGTTTACACGAAGGTCAAGGACGAACCTCCGGCCAAGTATAATGAGGAAGCGGAAGTAACAAATTCTATCGTAGCCGATGGATGTATTGTGGAAGGTACTGTTTCAAATTCTGTACTGTTTAGGGGTGTTACAATTAAAAAGAATGCTGTCGTTGACAATTGTATAATAATGCAAGGTTCGGTAATTGAGGAGGATGTTAAAATTGAAAGCTTGATTATTGATAAGAATGTTAACTTGTCAAAGGGTATAAACTTAAAAGGCATGTCAAAGTTTCCGATTATGATTGAGAAGAATGCGAAGATATAAGGACTTTAAGAGGTAAAAAGGTATGGATAAGGGATTATTGATTTACAACCCCTTTTCAGGGGATCATAGGATAATACAAAAACTTGATTATATAATTGAAAGATTTCAAAAAGAAGGTATTCTTCTTCAGCCTTGCAGGGTTATGATGAACTGTGAAGATCACATTTCTGCTTTGATGACAGAGGGCGGGTTTAGCTACGTAATATCGTCAGGTGGAGATGGCACTCTAAACTTCGTCAGCAATATCATGTTAAAAAATGATGTGGATATACCTTTAGGGATAATTCCTACCGGAACGTGCAATGATTTTGCCTCGATACTGAATTTACCGTCGGATATTAAAGAATGTGTGGATATCATACTTGGCGGGAAAACTATTGAGGTTGACGTAGGTCTTGTAAATGAGGAGATTTATTTTTTAAGTTCATGTGCAGGAGGAATTTTTGTAGATGTATCTTTTAACACTAATAATGAATTAAAAAAGAGTTTTGGTGCTTTTGCCTACTACCTTAAGGCTATAGGTGAAATGGCAAATATAAGACCCTTTAGAATAAGTATTCAAACAGATAAGGAAGTGCTGGAAGAAGATATTTTGCTTTTCTTCATATTAAACGGAAAGCAGGCCGGTGGATTTGCTAATATTGTTGATAGTGCGGATTACACCGATGGTCTTATGGACATAGTGCTTGTTAAGGACTGCAGCCATATAGATCTTGCAGGTATATTCTTTAGTGTTTTGAGCAATAGCGGTATTAATAATAAAAATGTTATTATTATAACCACAAACAGCTGCACCATTAATGGTCCGCAGGATATTGTACTCAGTATTGACGGTGAGAAGGGACCGTGCCTTCCTGTCAATATTAGATTCATAAACAAAGCATTAAAGGTGTTTATGAAATAAATAAAAGCTCAAGGGCATCGAACCCATTCGCTTTTTGGTCATTTCACTTCGTGAAATTCCACTAAATGTGAAGAATGTTTCACAAACTTAAGTTTTGGCAAGTCTAGAGCCTGTAAATTTTAAAAGAACTCATATTCCTCTATTAGGAAATGAGTTCTTTTAATCACTATTTTCTGTGTTTACAGTCCCATAATATTATAGCCGCTATCTACATGAATTACTTCGCCGGTTACACCGCTGGATAAATCACTAAGAAGGTATAAAGCTGTCTTTCCTAGGTCTTCCTGGGAAATGTTTCTCTTTAGAGGTGCTTTTTCCGGAAGTGTATCTAAAATACTTCCAAAATTCTTGACACCCTTGGCTGAAAGCGTTTTAATGGGTCCAGCAGAGATTGCATTAACTCTGATATTGCCGGAACCAAGATCATAAGCAAGGTATCTTACACTTGTTTCAAGAGCAGCTTTGGCAACTCCCATTACATTGTATCCGGGGATAACCTTTTCAGCTCCCATATATGTCAGGGTGATGATGCTGCCACCTTCTGTCATAATGTCTTTTGCCCCACGGCTTACTGCGACAAGAGAATAGGCACTTATATCCAACGCATGGGCAAATCCTTCTCTGGAGGTGTAAACGAAGTCATTTTGAAGATCTTCAGTATTTGCATGGGCTATGCAATGAACAATCCCATGGAGCACACCATACTTTTCTTTTATAAAAGCAAACAGGTTGTTTATTTCCTCATCGGAAGATATATCGCATTGGAATATGGAATCTGCACCAAGCTGTTCTGCTCCAGACTTTTCCCTATCGCCTTGATATGTAATAATAATGTTTGCACCTTCGTTTTGGGCAGCTTTAACAATACCCCATGCAATACTCCATTTATTTCTTACTCCCATAATTAATATGTTTTTATTACTAAGTAAGGTTCCCATTTAATACATCTCCTTTAATAAATTTAATTATATATATTCCCCATAGGTAAACACAATAAACTTAAGAGGGTAGTACCCCTTGGATTTTTGGCATCTTAATTTGTGAAACTTCACTGCTTCGATAATAAACTTTGGAACTTTAAGTCTCATATTACTTTACCAAAATTCATTGGAGTTGTAAAGAGAACACAATTACAAAATGCGATAAAGAAGGAATAGAAAAGCAACTAACAAAAGCTTATGGGTATCGAGCCCATTCGCTTTTTGGTCATTTCACTTTGTGAAATCCCACACATAAAAAAGCAAGGGCGTATTGTATAACCCTTGC
>JAAYTO010000279.1 GCA_012523755.1 Clostridium sp.
AGAAGAAACATCCATAGTTTCTACTTTGTTCATAAGGTATGCGTATCTTTCCTCTGGAGTTTTTAAGGCATTAAACTCTTCATACGGGTTTGATTTACCACTGCAAGCAATGCTGCTATATCCACTTGGGTCGATATATTTAACAGGATTATTTTGCACATAACTATACAGATTCAACCCATCGCCTCTGTAGGTGTCTTCCTGTGTAAACCTTCCTACAACCGGGTTATAGAACCTGGCACGTAAATAATACTGACCTGTTATTGGGTCAAACTGTTCTCTGGCATAGCGGAAGCGGTTGGGGATTTGCTCCTTGGCCTCAACTATATTACCGAAGGCGTCATATTTATAGCTGTTTACCACATTCCCGATTACATCTGCCAGTCCAACGACATCTCCGTGGGCATTGTTGAGGTAATAGTAGCTGTTGTCCCTTACATCCTTCTGTGCAAGAATCTCATGACCCCTCATTATTGCAGTCTTGAGGGTGCTGTTGGGTCTCATCCCATACTATTTGTTTCCTCTCCCAAATACCTGTTTAATGTTTGTATAGGTACTTGAGATATATTGAAAAGAAAGTATAAAATCAATATTATACATCTTTATGCTCCCATACTTTTTGCTTTCTTCCTAATATTTATGTTGTATAATGCCAACAATTGTAGCACACTGTTATATAATTTGGAGTATCATTTATAGTCGGATTTTCCTCTAGTACTGAATAGCTCATCAGCTTAGAATAATTACCACTAATTGCCTGATATGCTATGTAACCAAAAAATGGCTCGCCGCAATGACCACATTTTTTATTAGGATCTCTTCTTAATGTTTTTACCACGTCTCCATAATAATTCTTCATATAACTGCAATACAACTCGCTTTCTGGCTTAGGTCCATATATAACTGCATCGACAAAATCTTTTGGCGGTTTATAATTATGCTCAATGCAATAGTGAAAAATAGCATCACTTGAACTATAGACAGTTTTCAAATCGCTACTAATAACCTTAATTGTAGCATTTCCAATCTTCTTGACTGCACCCTTATACGCATAAATTATATTGCTTTTCTCTAAATTTTTGCAATGTGTGCATTTAAATAATGTGCGTTTGTCAACCCTTGCATAAATAACATATTCCCACAAACAATCTATAAATGATTGAGAAATCTCATCTATGCTATTCTCATACTCAATAGTACTTATTATTTCTCTTTCTTCTAACACAATATTTGAAAAACCATTGTATAAGCTGTTCCTATGCATAATTTTTCCCCTTTCGTTGCAAAAATCTTTAATGTTTAATTTGACTCATTATTTTATAACATCTATCAAATCTAAAGACCTTTCACTAAAACACCATGCACATATTGTTACATCCTTACTGTTTACAATCTGCTCAAACTCGCTTTTAGTAATTGTACTAACGTCAACTACAGTAATATTATTGTAAGCATTAGCAGTTGCAGCATCTTCAACGTAAAAATCCCTATCATAATATAATCTTCTGTCATGTCCCAATATTTTTTTGGAAAAACCACTATTGGGATTGTTTATTCCAAGTGCAGATCCTCCTTCAGGACATCCGTGCGTGCCTGTTAAAACAGTTATATTTTGTCCATTACTGTTATAATGATTCAAGGTATTAATAAAGCTAAGACTATTTATTTCGGCTATTGAAACAACTACTTTACCACCATTACTATTGTCAACTGAATACATAAGAGGATCGCCTGCAACTATTTCTGTTTTACTTTGTAAATAATCTGTGACTTTTTCATATAGTACATTATGGACTGAATCATAATAGGGTCTATTCATTTTACTAGCTTCAGCATATGAATTACTCTTTTCCGCACAATATCCACTTGGGTCGATATATTTAACAGGATTATTTTGTACATAGCTATACAGATTCAACCCATCGCCTCTGTAGGTGTCTTCCTGTGTAAACCTTCCTACTACCGGGTTATAGAACCTGGCACGTAAATAATATTGACCTGTTATTGGATCATACTGCTCTCCGGCATAGCGAAAGCGGTTGGAGATTTG
>JAAYTO010000280.1 GCA_012523755.1 Clostridium sp.
GTCAAAGAAATTATTGAATCTAAATACCCCGGTTTTCTTGATGAAGACTAGCCGGGATTTAACTTTAAACCCAAATTATGCTGCTACTCATCTTTTTTTTTCAATTTCAATACAGTTCTCAAAGAGCTTCCAGAGTTCCGCTATTATCACCAACATTATCCCCGGAGTAATTATCGATTAAACTTTTGATAGAGGTATAACTGGTCTGAGCTTTGCTTTTAATTTCAATCTGTTCTTGCTTAAGAGCTGTGGTTGTTTACAGCAAGGGAACTTCCTGCATTATATAATTATTGATCTTTGTTTTACCACTTAATTAAGACTGCCTATGAACACGAGAGGGGAAAGAAACAACCCATCCCCCGACAAGCGAAGAATGGGTTGAATACTAATTAATTATTAACGGGGTTGCAGCCCCACTAATTTTACAAAGTTATGAAATTTAATTATTCGAATCTGTGCAGACTAAAGATAATACTTGTATCTGCATTTCTTTGTGTGCTTATGCCTTCTTGTGAAAATGATGAAACAGCAATCGCTGAAAACATAGGTAGCATTAGCTCTAACAGCAACGGCTATGTAGTTGAAGATGGATACTTGAGCTTTACTTCTCAGGATGCGTTTAATGAATACTTTATGCAAGTTGAGAATGCTTTAGGGAATAACGGTGCATTAAAGAGTTCATCGAGCAGGATTGTGGATATTGAAGGGTTTGTACCATTGGTCGATATGGTAGGTGGGCAAAGCTCATTAAAAAGTGGCAATTCTTCAGAAGAAGAAGTTTTTGTTGAAATTTTGAATGAATTAATTCCTGTCGAACCTTTACATTACTTATTAGATACCATAAGCAGGGTGAAAGTTTGTGATGATATTTTTCAAATAACGCCTTTCGGATCATTTGTTTATAAAAAGGAGTTTGAAGAAGAATTTTTTAACTTAATCGAAACGCTCCCGGATAAACTCTTTGATTACTCGCATCAGATTGATAGTGTCACATATATGTTTGGGAATGTCAAATTAATAGACACTTATAAGCATATAGAGAATCAACTATTTGATGAAAACGCAATGTTGTCCAGTATTTTAGATGAAGATAATAGCGATGAATCTTCTGGGACTTTAAAAAGTGCAAGTAGTAAAATTGATTCAAAATTGACTACGTTATATGGTTTAGAAAATCATAAAGTTAATGGAGGAGTTTTCCACGATAACAACCGAAGTAATTATTTCGATAGTAATACTAGGGTAAGAGTTCGATTGTATGACTATGATTTCGGGGTATACAAGGGCGCAGGTTTTACCTGCAAGTTCCAAAAAAAGAAGAAACAAACCGTTACAGTACGCAAGTATGGCCTATTTGGTCCGAAAAGGGAAATAACCTTATATACATATTGGTCTTCCACAATTAACCCTGAAATAGCGATTGGGATAGACTTCTTTGAAGGTTATACTGAATTTACCGATTTTGGTCTTTCTGTGGATGAGAATGGCTTTCCTATAAATTATAATCACCATAAGACATTCTCTAAAGGAATAGCTTCTTTGGTTAAAAAAGGGACAAATTATTTATTTGAAGATGTAAGGGGTTGGGCAGATAGAGGATGGTTGTTTGAAACAAAATTAAAATTTAACATAGGAAGCAATGATGTAAATCTTCTGAGAGAAGCTTATGATGCTGGCACGGATGTAATTATGTCTGAGGTTCGCAGTCAAGTTTATAATACTGTTCAGACAGCAGCACCAACTAGATACATAAAGCGTGATGAAAAGTTATACCCTAACAGAAGATGGGTAACATATTGGGGGGTTAATGAATACAAAAATCGCGGTCATATCGATGTCACCCTAGGTTTACCCTCTTATGGAATTCCAGCACCAAATAAGTTTCATATAAAAGAAGTGTATATTTTCGGTGCAGCTAAATATAATGGTAAATGGAAAGGTGTTAGGTTATATATGTAATTTTATATTAAAAGTTAAGTGAAGCGTTCCGCTTTACTTAACTTTTCTAGAAAACAGGATATTTATGAAAAACATTGCGTTCTTGATTTTTTGCAGTTTTGCTACAATTGGGTTGAACGCCCAGACAAAACACTTTGTTAACTTAAGACTTGTCCAGCCGGGTATCGAATATCAATTTGGGATAAAGAATGATTTACTTGCGACCATAGATTTTGGTTTTGGAGTAACTAATCTATCCTATAATAGTGAAGATGGCATGGAGCTATATTTATCTACTCTTTCGAATCTCTCAATAAAAAAAGTCTATAACAATAATAAGGTCATAAATCGGAATAATAGTTTATTGTCATATTCCGGAGACTATTATGGGATAAGGAGTTTTATGTATAATAGAAATGTGAGCGACCATTCAGATAGTGAAAGTTTCAATTTCGCTGTTGGACCTGTTTGGGGAGTTCAGCGGTATTATAAACTGTTTTATTACCAATTTGAGGTAGGAGTAGGATATTATAATGTAAAGGGGGAGAATGATCTTGCTCCTTTAGTAAGGGTCTGTGCAGGGATAAATTTGAAAAGATGGTAAAAAGTTTATTCTTCTTGTTGTGCATGTTATCCGGATTTTGTCATTCCGGCATAGCGCAGCTTAGCTACAGGTTGGAGTTAGGCGCAGGTACAAGTCCTTATTTTGATTATAATGTTGCCCAAACAGTTAGCGGTGGTGTTGGATATAGTTTCTTTGAGGAGTTAACTGTTTTTGGAGGCATTAATATGTTCTCCCAGAGATCTTA
>JAAYTO010000281.1 GCA_012523755.1 Clostridium sp.
AAAAAAGATCAAGAAAGATACCCTAAAAGAAGTTTGAGGTCCAGACGTTTTCTTGCCTGAATATTAAATGCTGAAATGGCATTTTAAAAAACTCTCTTGTGAGAGTATTGGCAGGAGATGGGTTCATGCTTTTACCGTGCATATTTTCTTAAAAAGAAATGATTTTTGTGACGAAATATAGTATAATATAAAAAAATGTGTCTTTTTTGTGAGTTAGTATGAAGGTAGGAGTTTGTGCGAAGGAGCTGATAGTATGGCGGAAAAAAACAAAGTGGACGTTAGAATAGCGGGAAAAGACTATACGTTGGTTGGTGCGGAGTCCGATGAATATATCCAGAAGGTGGCATTGTATATTGATAAGAAAATGAATGCAATTATGAAGGCGAATAGCAAGCTTAGTACTTCGATGGCATCGGTTCTTACTGCTATTAATGTTGCTGACGATTACTTTAAGGCACATGAAAATGTTATCAGCTTAAGTGCCCAATTTAAAAGTGCCAATGAGGAGATTGAAAGGTTAAAGGAAGAGAATAGACGGCTTCTTAATGAAAATGCTATTCTAAACAACAAGAACACCAATTATCAGCTGGAACTGGCAAAGAGGGAAGCAGAGTTAAACGAGGTAAGAAGTACACTTGAAAAGACAACCGGTATGCGAATTTAGGGCATATTGATTAAAATTTTGCAAACCAATGGAAAAAAGGAATTAAAAAGAAGCGTGAGGGGTGCTTCTTTTTAATTTTTTAGTGGGATATTATATTAATAAAGCATAAACTGTATGGCTCAAGAGGTGCATGAATTAAATGTGAAGAATAATATGCACCCTGACTCAACGGAGCCCTAGGGCTCATGGGAAATATTTTGATATTGAGGGAGAGTTATGATGGGAGATTCCAAACCGGAATTGCTTGCACCCTGTGGCGATTGGGAGGCCTTTTTGGCAGCCGTTGAAAATGGAGCGGATGCTGTGTATATGGGGGGAAAGCTGTTTAATGCAAGACAATATGCATCCAATTTTGACAAGGATAAGCTTGAAGAGGCCATAAACTATGCCCATATAAGGGATGTAAGGGTTTATTTAACGTTGAATACATTGATATCGGACAGTGAGATGAAGGCGGCATTGGACTTGATTGAAGAAGCGTATCTTGCGGGTATTGATGGTATAATAGTTCAGGATATAGGGCTGGCAAGCCTTGTAAGGGAATGGTTTCCGGATCTTTCCCTCCATGCAAGCACACAGATGGCAATACATAGTCTTGAAGGAGTAAAAATGCTGGAAAGACTTGGCTTCGACAGGGTTGTATTGGCAAGGGAATTGACTCTGGAAGAGATAAAGAACATTGCACAAAACACTTCCTTAGAGATAGAGGTATTTGTTCACGGAGCATTATGTGTATCTTATTCCGGTCAATGCCTTATGAGCAGTATGCTTGGAGGAAGAAGCGGGAACAGAGGAAAGTGTGCCCAGCCGTGCAGGCTTCCCTATAAATTAACAGGTTCTGATTGGGGGGAGAGGCTAAAAGATAGCAACAAGGCATATCTTTTGAGTCCTAAGGATATTTGTCTAATAGAAATTTTAGATAATATTATAAAAGCGGGTGTAAGATCCCTTAAAATTGAAGGAAGGATGAAAAGCCCCGAGTATGTTGCTACAGTGGTAAGAATTTATAGAAAATATCTAGATCGAATACTAGATAACCCAGGGAATAATGACAGAACAAAAATTGAACAAAAGGATTTAAAAGAGTTGGCACAGGCTTTTAATAGGGGTGGCTTTTCAAGAGGTTATCTAGAAGGTAAGACAGGAAAGGACATGATTAGCTTTGAAAAGCCAAAAAATTGGGGAGTTTATTTAGGAAGTGTACTTTCCTATGATGGTGCTTCTCAGACTGCTAAAATAAGGCTTGAAGATGAGCTGGCCATGGGCGATGGAATTGAGGTCTGGAACGGCGAAGAGAAAAGTCCGGGAACGATTGTTACAAAAATTCGGGTAAAGGGCAGAATCGTGGATGAGGCAAAGTCCCACGAGATAGCAGAAGTAAGCAGTGTCAAAGGCAGAATAAGAAAGGGCAATAAGGTTTATAAGACCTCGGATAAGAGGTTGAATAGCTTTGCAAGGGAGACTTTTACAGGAAAATTTAAAAGAAAGGTGCCTATAGAAGGAAAGCTTAAGATAAAGAAGGATGAACCTTTATTTATTACCGTTAAAGATTATAGTGGAAATGAAATTCAAATAGATTCGGGATATATACCCGAGGAAGCAGTAAATAAGCCTCTTACCAAAGAAAAGATACTGGATCAGGTGAGGAAAACAGGACAAACACCCTTTGAATTCCGAAAAATAGACGTTGAAGTGGAGAGTAATCTTGCTGTACCGGTGAGGGAACTCAATACTATTAGACGAAAAGCATTAGAGCAGCTGCAAAGAAAAAGAGCGGACAGATATCCTGAGAGGAAGCATAATTGGGAGCAAAAAATAAGAAGCGTGTCGCTTTTGCCTAAAACCCGCAACGAACAAAGTAGGAAAAAGGCTTTAGAAGTATCTGCGTGCTTTTATAAAAACATCGAAGGTCTTGACTATAGGACTTTGAATGTGGACAGGTTGTATCTTCCTTTTAGCATGCTTGTAAAAGAGAAGAAGGAGAATATTTTACATCTTGGGGAAAGCACCGAAGTATATGCATATATACCCCCTATAACTAAGGGCAATTATGATAAACTTATTAAGTCAAGGTTAAAATATGTCGTGGAGATGGGCATAAAGGGCATTTTGGTGGGAAACATTGGCTCAGTGGAATATGCCGCAGGTTTTCCCGGGCTTTCTATTATGGGTGACCACCCTATGAACATTTTTAACAGCACTTCAATAAAGGCAGTCAGGGGGCTTGGAATTGATGGTGTTACTTTATCACCAGAGCTCAATTTAAATCAGATGAAGGAAATGGAGGAATTCCCCGGACTTACAGCCGAAGTGCTTGTGTACGGAAGAATACCCCTTATGATAAGTGAGTATTGTCCTGTCGGAAGTATCAGGGGAGGTCTGTGCAGAGGCACAAAATGCAGCCAGGAATGTATAGGCAAGGATTTTAAACTTAGGGATAGAAAAAACATGGAATTTCCCATACTGTGCGATAGGATTGATTGCAGAAGTATGATTTTTAATTCCAAGGTATTACTTTTAGCCGACAATATTGATAAAATAAAAGCATCCGGGGTAGGTAGGATAAGGCTTAATTTTACGGATGAAGAACTTGGTGAGGTTGTGGATATAATAGATATGCACAGAGAACTTTTAATTGACGACTGTAAATATCGAAAGGTTTATGGAGGGCTAATTGAAAAAATAAAGGAAAGGGGATTTACAAAAGGTCATTATTTTAAAGGCGTGTAGGTTAAAGAAATATTTAACCGATCTGTCAGAGATTCTTCAGTCCTTTTAGATAAAAAATTATTTGACGAAAAGGGGAGGTTCAATATGCAAAATAAAATCGATGTATATATAAAGGTGGAGGAATATGGGAAAGTGCCGGAGTATGCAACGGAGAATGCGGCGGGATGCGATTTGTACGCAACAGAGGACATGGCAATAAGACCCGGAGAAACGAAAATAATGCCCCTTAATTTTATTGTTGCGTTTCCACCGGAAATAGAAGCACAAATTAGGCCCAGAAGCGGGTTATCGCTAAAAACCGATTTGCGTATTCCCAATGGACCGGGCACCATTGACAGTGATTACAGGGATACCGTGGGGGTTATACTCCAAAACACCTATAACATTGCAAATTTGCCATATCAAATTACACAAAATCCTGAAATTCTTTTAGAGTTAAAGAATAACTACAGGGAAATTGAACTGAGGGAGTATTTATCCTTGAGAGAAGAAACTAATATTGAAAATTTTGATGGACTGGATGTATTAAATCAAAAAATCTATGTGGATAAAAGGGGGAATCCGTTTGGCACTATTTACATATCCCGGGGGGAGAGAGTTGCACAGATGATTTTTTGTGAGTACAAATCGGCTCATTTTATTTCCCATCCCAATCCTCGGGAAATTGGAAAGAACAGAGGAGGAGGGTTTGGACATACGGGAGTTTGAAGCTAGGATCGTGATATAAAAATGCCTACTCGTATTTTACACTAAATTTATTTCCCCATAGTTTGAATAAAGACTACCTTTGTATTATTATAATAATAATAGTATTATGATACTATATGACAAAATCTTACCAGTAACGAAACAAGCCATGTTTTTATCTTTCAGGTTCCTTATGTTTTTATATAACCCTTGATAAGGGGAAAATTTGATTATGAAAGGGGTTTTTATTATGCTAGTCCGAAACTATGTGGGTGGAGTGGTGTTTTCTGGAGACAAAGTCCTTCTGCTTAAAAATGAGAAGGGTGAATGGGTACTTCCCAGAAGAGTTATGCAGGATGGGGAAATTCCCAATGTGGTGGCAGTAAAAAAGATTGAAGAAGGTTCCGGCATAGTAGCCGAAATAGTGTGTACGGCAGGTCAAACAAATTATGAATTTTCATGTGTAACACGTCAAAAACCCTTCTGTAATAAAATTACATGGTATATTATGAAATCCCTTAATGAAAATGTGAGCGAAGCAGGAAAAAAAGGTAATAAACTGCAACAGATTAGTTTTGTTAAAGTAGATAAAGCTATGGATATTATTGCTTCGAATCAAGATAGGTCACTGGTTAATTTATCCTTCAAAAAATACAGGGAATTAGGGCAACCGCATGGATAGAATCGGGTAGGAGGTAAATAATTATTTTATTTACCGACCTCCCACACCACCGTACGTACGGTTCACGTATACGGCGGTTTCATAGTTTACACTCTAACTTCAAGGTAATATTTAAGAAGACTTAAATACCCTTGCTTTTC
>JAAYTO010000282.1 GCA_012523755.1 Clostridium sp.
ATGCATAACCAGCCAAACTTTCCAGAAAGAAGTTCACTAAATTAAAAGTATGAGGATTTCACATTGACCTTCAAAGCAAGTAAACCAATAAAATAACAGGATGAAGAGATCATTGCCAACTTTTACTTGACACAAACTTTACCTCCTACCCGATTGCAGCCACTATTGTGATATGATATAATCATAATAATTTATTATATATGCACCTGTAAGGAGATGTTTGTATGGATATAAATGAAATGGCATATCAGGTTAAGGAAGCATCCATTAAGCTGGCAGCAGCAGATACAAAACTTAAAAACAATGCCCTATCTCATATTGCCAGATCATTAATAGATAGAAAAGATGAGATATTAAAGGCAAATGCTATGGACTTAAAAAGAAGCGAAGAGGAAAAACTGCCTGCACCGCTTCTAAAAAGGTTAAGGTTTGATGATGCTAAGATAGCAGACGTAATAGATGGTATAAACAGTTTGATAGACTTAAAGGACCCGGTAGGAAGCACTCTTCTTTCAACCGAGCTTGATGATGGCTTGGAATTATACAGGGTTACATGTCCGATAGGTGTAATAGGTGTTATTTTTGAATCGCGGCCGGATGCCCTTGTTCAAATTTCTACTCTATGCCTTAAAAGCGGGAATGGTGTTCTTTTAAAGGGTGGCTCGGAGGCAAGGGAAACCAATCGTGTACTTACGGATATTATTTCAAGAGCCACAAAAGAAGCAGGAATCCCCATTAACTGGATCAAGCTTTTGGAAACAAGGGCCGATGTGAATGAAATGCTTAAACAGGATCAGTATATTGATCTTATAATTCCAAGAGGGTCGAATGATTTTGTGAGATATATAATGGACAATTCGAGAATTCCGGTTATGGGTCATGCGGATGGTATCTGCCACTGCTATATAGATGAGGATGCACAGGTCGATATGGCGGTTCGTATCGTTGTGGATTCTAAGACTCAGTATGTTGCTGTTTGCAATGCAACAGAAACCCTATTGGTTCACAAGAATATAGCTCCAAAGGTTCTACCAGAGTTAGAGAATACTTTGGGCAAGAAAGGTGTGGAATTGGTAGGATGTGCACAAACTCAAAATATTATATCTATTGCACCCGCTACAGAGCAGGATTGGAAAACAGAATATCTTGATTACAAGCTTTCGATAAAAATAGTGGAGAATATAGACGAAGCAATAGATCACATAAACACCTACGGTTCTCGTCACACTGACAGTATAATTACAAGCGACCGGAGCAAAGCAGCACGTTTTATGTCCCTTGTGGATTCGGGTAATGTGTTCTGGAACTGTTCAACACGATTCAGTGATGGCTTTCGCTATGGATTTGGTGCCGAAGTAGGTATCAGTACGAATAAAATTCACTCAAGGGGACCGGTAGGTCTTGATGGATTGGTGATTTATAAATATAAATTGATTGGTAAAGGTCATATAGTAGAGGATTATGCAAAAAGGAATAAGACATTCAAACACAATAATTTGGACAAAGACTTTCCAATGTAACGAGGTAATAGATATCCCACATTTCTTATAAGTGGGCGGATGCTGATTTGCCTTTCAGGCGGTGAGCATATCTTGTGCCTCGTTGAAACACTGCTGATGTAAGAAAAAATTTTCTACAAACGAAAAATTTTCTTTGAATTGTTATAATATAAGTTTGATTTAATCGGGTAGGAGGTAAATAATTATTTTATTTACCGACCTCCCACACCACCGTACGTACGGTTCACGTATACGGCGGTTTCATAGTTTACACTCTAACTTCAAGGTAATATTTAAGAAGACTTAAATACCCTTGCTTTTC
>JAAYTO010000283.1 GCA_012523755.1 Clostridium sp.
CACACGCCATATCTTAGTAATCCCGGGGGCATTTCTTAAAAAATGATTTTCTTGCCTGAATATTAAATGCTGAAATGGCATTTTAAAAAACTCTCTTGTGAGAGTATTGGCAGGAGATGGGTTCATGCTTTTACCGTGATTCAGGTGTTTTTTTATATTTAATTTTTCTTAAAGATATGTTATATTAATAGAGGACATACTTTAAAAAAGAGACATTAATATTTTATAACAAGTGGAGGGATATTCCAGTGAAGAAGTTAGTAATTTATATGCTCTTGCTATCCTTTGTTTTAATGGGGTGCTCTGGTGATAAGGAGGAGGAGAAGCTGCAGGCCAGTGAGTTAACCGACAAATACCAATTAGTGATGCAATCTGAGGAGCTTTCAGAGGGACAATCAACCATGAGTATAAGTTATCCATTGGTAACGGACTTAATTGATAAGAGGATAGAAGACAAAATCAATGAAACCATAAAAAACAGAATTGAACAGTATAAAGAGCTGTGCGGTGTTGGTGAAGACCTGGGATTTGAGGAGACTTCAACTGTAAGGTATGAAATTCCATACAAATCAAAAGAAAAACTTAGTATTAAGTTTTATATTGAATCCGAGATGGAAGATGAAATAAGCGACATTATTATTGATACATATACCTTTGATCTTAACAGTGCAGAAGATTTGATGCTTTCTGATTTATTTAAAAACAAAAAATACAAAAGGAAGTTAAACTCAATAATAAAAGAAAAGTTTGATAGTTTGGAAGTTAAGACTATCAAAGAGTTTGAAAGTATTGAAGAAGCACAGGGATATTATCTTAAGGGGAATAATTTAGTAATTTACTTCCAGACGCTGGAGTACACAATGGAAGAACCTCTTGAGTTTGAAATACCTTTGGACGATTTGAAGGATATTCTAAAAAAACCGATACCTGAAGGGGAAATACTGTAGGATATAATAAATTTGTATGAAAGCAAAGATTTCAGCAAACCTAAGGCCCATAGGGGCTTCGGGTTTGCTGAATGGAAGTTTTCTTGCATTTTAGCTCCATGGTATATATTACTGCATAGAAAATAATATTTTAATTTGTATTTTCTATTGCTTTTTTACAGTTTACCGTGTTATAATATTCGGGTGATTGAAATGAATAGTTGCATCGCATAAAAGCCGAAAGGCTTTATTTATGTGAAATATATGTGGAGAGATGGCTGAGCTGGTCTAAGGCGCACGACTGGAAATCGTGTGTACGTTAATAGCGTACCGAGGGTTCGAATCCCTCTCTCTCCGCCAAAGCAGTATCAAGCGTTCCGAGGTTTTCGGGACGCTTTTTACATTCCCTATAATCCACACGATTTTTTAATAAAAATTGAAAGGTCGTGTGCATACTATGGCAAGGCAAAAACTATCAATTCAATCAAAATCAACGCAGGAAAAAACACTTCAAGAAGGGTTTAAGGAGTTTACTACCCATTGCAAAATCAAGAATTTGGCAGAAAAAACGCTTGTATATTATCAAGCCTATTTCACCAAGTTTGAAACATTTCTTGACACCATAGGCATAAAACACATTGGAGAAATCACAAAATCCACTATAGACAGTTATATTCTTTATTTGAAGGAAGAAACCGAAGTTAACGACATAACCGTTAATACTGCTATTCGTGCGGTTAGGGCGTTTGTCTACTATTGGCAATCATTGGGTTATTGTCTGCATTACAAAATAATGCTGATTAAAGCAGATAAGAAAACGAAAGAAACCTATTCAGAACATGAATTAAGGTTATTACTGGAAAAGCCTAATATGAAGGATTTTGCAGAATATAGGAATTGGGTAACGGTCAATTTTCTACTTGCAACGGGTGTTCGTGTCGGTGAATTTGTTAATATCCGAATTGGTGACATTCTTATGGACGAAGCTATTGTAAAAATCAAATATGGTAAGTCACGCCGGGAAAGACATTTACCCCTATCCAAGACCATAACAAAGGTTTTAATTGAATATATGGGTATCAGAAACGGCGAAGCGGACGACTTTTTATTTTGCAATTCATACGGCGGCAAACTGGACGAAAATTCCTGCAAACATGCTATTTCCAGATATAACAAACTGCGTGGAGTTACCAAAACTTCCCTTCACCTGTTCCGCCACACATTCGCCAAGAATTGGATTTTAAACGGCGGTGACATTTTCAGGCTTCAAAAGGTATTGGGACATTCAAGTATTGAAACAGTCCGGGAATATGTAAATATGTTTAGTGACGATTTGAAGCGGAATTTTGACGATTTTAACCCGTTAGAGACTATAAGCAATCAGAAAGGAAACCATATATCAATGAAGGGGAGGAACAAGCGTTGAGAGAATTAACAGTATATTATAATTACGTTGGAGAAATATGCTATCCCTTTATTAAGTTACACGGTAAATGGCTTGAATTATTGGGTTTTAAGATAGGGAAAAAGATTATTGTTGAGGAAGAACCAAATAAACTAATTATTAGGCTTAAAGAAGAATGAAGCAGGGGTTTAAATCCCCTGCTTTTCAATATAAACCTGAATAAAGGGAATTATATTCATATACAGAAAGAGGCGAAACGGTGAAAAATTATTATGAAGTGATAGACGATACTTGTTATATATGGGTTATGGGAAAAGGACAACAAATGTATGCTTTAATCAGTGTCGAGGATTTACCCAAGGCGGACAGCGTACCGGGAACATGGACAGCCAGATATTCAGAAAGGGGCGATACATGGTATGTAACAACCAATGTTGACGGAAAGCAAATAAGGCTACACCGCTTGATTATGGACGTTACAGACCCCAAAATTGAGGTAGACCATAAGAATTGGAACGGCTTGAATAATTGCCGTTGGAATTTGAGATTAGCCACACACAGCGAGAACAACCAAAATATGAGGGGTACACGCAAGCAGAATAAAAGCAATTTACCGGGCGTTGGAGAGTATAAAGGCAAGTACCGGGCAAGGATAACAGTTGACGGCAAAACAAAGTATTTGGGGTATTTTGAAACGCCAGAGGAAGCCCACGAAGCATATTTAAAAGCAAAGGCGGGGTATCACCCATATTCACACCAAG
>JAAYTO010000284.1 GCA_012523755.1 Clostridium sp.
ATACAGATTTAATCCATCGCCTCTATAAGTATCTTCCTGTGTAAACCTTCCTACTACCGGGTTATAGAACCTGGCACGTAAATAATATTGACCTGTTATTGGATCATACTGCTCTCCGGCATAGCGAAAGCGGTTGGAGATTTGCTCCTTGGCTTCAACAGTATTACCGAATGCATCGTATTTGTAGTTATTCACCACATCTCCAGTTGTATCCACTAACGCAGTAACATCCCCGTGGGCATTGTTGAGGTAGTAGTAGCTGTTGTCCCTTACATCCTTTTGGGCAAGAATTTCATGACCCCTGATTATTGCAGCCTTTAGTCTGTAGTCTGCGTCAACCTCGGTAACCACTTCGCTGCCGCTATAAATAAACCTGCTTACCTTACCGTTTTCATTCAGCTCAAATCTTAGCCCTTCGGCATCGTACCTGTTCCTTATGAACCCGCCTTCTGCACTCCTTACACTTTCGGTGCGGTTAAAGCAGTCATAGGTATATCTTGTTGTTCCCCTTCTTCCTTCCTCTTCTATGAGGTTGCCCTGTGGGTCATAACGGTACGAGGTTTGCATTCCTCCTTCTATCTTTTCTATCAGTCGGTTTCTCTTATCATAATCATAATTTACTGTTACATTGTTAAATGACCTTTTTATGCGGTTTCCTGCAGGGTCGTACTCAAAGCTTTCCTCACCTTCTGGATACACCACTTTAGAAAGTCTATTAAGCTTGTCATAGATGTAACGGGTAGTCTCTCCATTTTCTGTGTGCTCAACCTGATTTCCATTCACATCATAGACATAGCTGTGGCTGAATATCTCTTCTCCATCCTTGTTGGTTGTAACAATACCAGTGAGGTTTTTATCCTCATCATAGCTATACTTTACATTTACGCCATTGGCATAGCTTATTGATGCTATTGTATTGTCGGAGTTATACCTGTACTGGGCCTCTTTTTTATTTTTATCCCATACCTCTTCAATTCTTCCTAAAAGGTCATATTTATATGTGGTGTGCCTTTTTGTTATATCCCTTAGCTCTACTACTTTGTTGTTTTTATCATATGTATATTCAATTAATGGCTTTCCGTTTAATTTCCTTGATTTAAGTTTCATGTTGGGTGTATAGTCATAGGTATAGACTACACCACCGCTTGATGCGGATTTAAGGCTACCGTCCGCATAATAGCTGAATTCTTCCTTTGTTCCCGTTGCCAAATCTCTTCTTAATAGCAGACTGTCACCAATATCGTAAACATATTCCGTTATCCTTCTGTTTCTGTCAATTTTCCTGCTAACACGTCCCTGATGGTCATATTTATATACAATTTTGTCTCCTGCAGGGTCCACTATCTGGGACAATGCATTTAAGCTGTTGTAATCATATACTGTGGTATTTCCATTTCCGTCGGTGGAACTTGTTATATTTCCTGCATAATCATAGGTGTATTTTTCAACACTTCCGTCTGCTTTGCTGATTTCCTCAATCCTTCCCCAAAGGTCCAGACTGTAATGGGTATAGTTGCCTTCACCATCTTTTATTCCTGTTATGTTACCCATGGCATCATAGGTGTACTGCTGTGCAGGTATGCCTGATTTCAAAGAACCCGGCGTATATAATTTCCTTTACTCTTCCGCCAAGGTCATAGCTATATTTAACACCTTTTCTTATTTATAGCGTCCTAATATTAGATACCTTTTTCGCATGGGCAGAAACAACGAATTCTTATCAGGCCTAAAATACACATTAAACCATAAGGAGTACTTTATGTCTACATTTCTTCAAAGATATGTGCACAATTTTTGCCCCGTCCCCACAATTCACATCAATCAATATGATTGCATTTATCAATTTATATCAAACTTTTTTTCCATATTTCTTTATAGAAAACTTCCTGCTCTTCACCAGAAGCATAATCAATATCCATATTTCCTTCAAATATATTAACAACACTAGGTTTTTTCTGCCCTTCTACTAGCCAATAAGCTAATTCGCCAGCCGACATGTCTCGTTGCATAGCAGAAGGTCTTACATTTCTTGCTGCACCATTACACATTAATTTTATTCCATCTTGTTCAAGTTGATTTCTTATTCTTCTCAAACTTTCATATAAATCATTGCAATCATTATTTACATATTGTTTATCATTAATGGAAATCTCTATTTCCACAGGTTGGGACTTTAAATATTTTACAATCGCAATCCCATTTGAACTATTTGAAGCTATATAAGGTATTTTTACAATTTTAGCAGTCATAAATACTCCTCCACATCACAAATATTCTACATACTTACTATTTTTCTCAAAGAAACTTGATGCAAATAGCATATTAGGACTAACTTTCTGCCATCCAATTATATCTGAAATATCAATTCCTCCTTGAACAGCGACTTCTTTTTCATGTGCAAATTCGTTGTCATAACCAAATTTCTCATTTATATCAACATAGTGTTGTCCTTTCCTTATTCTAATTAAGTATACATAACCACTAGGTCCAGCAAAATCCCTTGCAACTTCTGGATCAGTTGTCGTTGAAATAAAGTTACTATCTTGAACTCCTTCAACATGCTCCAAAACATTTGAATTTTGTCCTTTTGGTTTAAATCCACCTTCTTCTATATACAAAAGGCTGGGAAACCCCCAGCCCAAATACTTATTTTCTATAGAATTAATTTGGCATTGACAAAACAAACATTTTTACAGCTTTTATCCCAGTTTCATTAGTGACCAGATTAATTACTGAATAATTATCTAAATCCGGAATTTCCTCCAAAACCCATTTCTTTGCTTGCTCATATCCTAAAAGCCCAACAATAACATTAACTATATCTTGAGGAACTTTTTTCAGTATATTATCTTGTACTTCTACAGCTTTAAAGCAGTTTGCAAAGTTATTCCACATTTCAACGTTATATGCTTTTGCCAACTGTTTGATTTCTTCTCCCATTTGGACTTCACCTCCTACTTGATTAAGCCTGGATCAAAAATAACAATATTGTTTCCACCAGGATTTCTTGCTGATGGTACTACCAAGCCATTATATCCATTTTTCAATGCGTATTCGCCCATTTGATGAGTTGTTGCAGAACCAACATTTTTTCTATAATCATTTGTAAGCAGATCTTTCTTTTTTACACCAAGCTGTTTTCTAACTTTAGGATTTGTTAGATCCAGCATGTTGTCAAGTTTTGCATCATATGAGTGCATAGTTCTATTCGAATAATCTGTTACCTTATAACTACCTAATTCTGCATATACAGTTTTTTCACTATCTCCAAAGTATAAACCCGGTGTACCCGGTTGAGTATACCTATGATTGGAATTAATGGTATAAGCATTCATATCCAGTGGGTCAAACGCAGAATTCACATTCCTATAAATAGTACCTTCATATGATACCCCTTTAGGCTTATTACTCTTTTTATATGCTTCAGCCGCTTCTTTTGTAGATGCGAACTTTCCCTTGTTTGCTTTTTGAAACTCATTCCATGTATTTGATTTACCACTACAAACACTACTGAATCCGCTAGGGTCATAGTAATTTACAGGGTTGTTTTGCACATAACTGTAAAGGTTCAGTCCATCTCCTCTGTACGTATCTTCCTGCGTAAACCTTCCGACTACTGGGTTATAGAATCTTGCTCTTAAGTAATACTGTCCTGTAACTGGGTCAAATTGCTCTCCGGCATAGCGGAAGCGGTTGGAAATTTGCTCCTTAGCCTCAACTGTATTACCAAAGGCATCATATTTATAACTATTAACTACTGTACCCATTGAATCCGCAAGCCCTACCACATCCCCGTGGGCATTGTTGAGGTAGTAGTAGCTGTTGTCCCTTACATCCTTTTGGGCAAGAATTTCATGTCCCCTTACTATTGCAGCCTTGAGGCTGTTGTTGGCATCAACCTCTGCCACAACCTCTCTGCCGCTGAATATAAAC
>JAAYTO010000285.1 GCA_012523755.1 Clostridium sp.
GGATAGCTTTGATTTTTATGCCCAGGTTCTTAATGAATATAATCAAAAAATTGGCGGCAAAATGCCTATTTATTCATTGATTGCACCTACAAACAGTGAATTTGTTCAGCTTAGAAACTACAAGGGAATTACTGATTCTCAGAATAATGCAATAGCATACCTTAACTCAAAATTCAATGAGGGAATTACTGCAGTTAATGCTTATGATGCATTAAACCAGCACAAGGATGAGTATATCTATTTCAGAAGTGATCACCACTGGACAGCCCTAGGTGCATATTATGCTTATACCGCCTTTATGGAAACAAAGGGAGAGGAGCCGGTTCCTCTTGATAAATACGAAACAGTGCAAATTGATAATTTTTTAGGCAGTACATATGCCAAAACTATGGATAAGAGTATTGAAAAGAATCCCGACACCATATACGCGTATTTGCCGTTTGTTGATTACAAATACGAGAAGCACCGCTATTATCAATCCGATGAAGCTGATATAATTGACATGAAGTATGCGGATACAAAACTGGATAAGTATCTGGTGTTTTTAAGTGCCGGGGATGCAACCTGGGCAAAAATCAGTACGGAAAATAAAAACGGGAAAAAGCTTTTAGTAATAAAGGATTCTTATGGCAACAGCTTCGTACCCTTCCTTCTGCCCCACTATGAAGAAATATATGTTTTAGACCCAAGGTTTTATGATTTCAATACATCTGAAAAGAATGTTGCTGATTTTGTTGAATCCAAAGGAATAAATGAGGTTCTTTTTGTAAATTATATGGAAAATGTTAATTATAAAGAATACATGCAAAGTCTGGAAGAGCTTATAAATCATGAGTAACGGGAGGGAAACTAATGAGGCTTATTGTATTGGGGAATAATGGTCCATATCCATCGGCAGGAGGTGCGTGTTCCGGGTATCTTGTCATTGAAGGTGATACAAAAATTTTAATAGACTGTGGAAACGGTGTATTGAGCAACCTTCAGAAATTTATAGAGCATGAGGATTTGGGTGCGGTAATACTGACTCATTTGCACAGTGACCACATGTCGGATATGATGGTTTTAAGATACGCAATCCAGATAAAGATGAACAGGGGACAGGATATTAAACCCCTTGATGTATATGCACCTTCCGAGCCTTTGGAGGAATATAGAAGACTTGACAATAAAGGTGTTTTTAACTTAAATCCTATTTCTGAGGATACCGTTTTGAATTGTGGAAACTTGAAGATTACTTTTAAAGATATGACGCACCCTGTTAAGTGTTTTGCCGTAGCAATTGACAACACAGAGAAAAGGTTTATTTTTTCGGGGGATACATCATGGAACAGCGATATAATTGAGTTTTCCAAAGGTGCGGACTTGTTAATGCTTGATGCGGGACTTCTTTCAAAGGATAAGAATAATGATAATGTTCCTCATCTTACTGCCAGGGAATGCGGTTTAGTTGCTAAAGAGGCAAAGGTTTCAAGACTTTTACTTACCCATTTTTGGCCTCAAGACGATGTTGCGAATCATCTTCTGGAAGCAAGGGAAAACTTTGAAAAGGTAGAAATAGCCGAATTGTTGAAGGTGTACGATATATAAAACTCAAAAGCATGGCTGCATTTCTTCCACATTTTCCCTCGCCTAAATAATTACACCTGTTTATAGTGGGTACAAAAAATCAGTACACTTTCCTTAGACAACAAAAGCTCCGGGGGCATCGAGCCCCCGGAGCTTTTTGGTCATTTCACTTCGTGAAATCCCACTAATAAAAACAAGGGGCTATAAATCCCCTTGTTTTATGCTCACTTTTGGTTTATCTATAACGTTTCTGCTTTTGAGGGTTGATTATTTTCATCACTAGATGTGAATTGAACAATATTATTGAGTTTGCTGTCAAGCTCTTCGACAAGCTGTTCCAGTTTTTTAGCCAAATCATTCATTGCCTCTATAGCCTTAAGTTCATGTTCTGTGGTGGCAGCTACCTGCTGGCTTGCGGCAGCAGTTTCTTCAGATACGGAAGAAATATTCTCAATCGCAGATGTAACCTCGATTTTGTCCGTTTGCATTTTGGTTACGGATTGATTTACTTCGTTTATTTTGGAAACAATATAGGTTATGGCGTTGGCTATATCATTAAATGCACTGTCGGTCTTGTTAACTGCAACGTTTTGTTCCTGTGAAACCCTTTTCATTGTCTCCATGGACTTAATGGACAATTGGGATTCTTCGTGTATACTTTGCATAAGTATGTTTATTTCTTCAGTTGATTTTCTACTTTGATCCGCAAGCTTTCTAACCTCTTCAGCAACAACAGCGAACCCTTTTCCGGCTTCACCTGCTCTGGCCGCCTCTATAGCAGCGTTTAATGCGAGAAGGTTTGTTTGTTCAGCTATGTTTTCGATGGATTCAACAAACAACCCTATATCCTTAATTGTATTTGTCAGCTTTTCAACAACGGAGAAAATCTTTTCAGCAGTTTCGTAGTTTTCCTTGGATTTATCCCGGAGTATGCTTACAGAATCTAAACCGATATTGTTCAGGTCATTTATTTTTTTGGTTTCTTCGGTGATTCTGTTATAACTTTCATACACAAAGTTTATCTGTTCAGATAGGTTATCAACCATTTCAACTCCCTGTTGAGCTTGTTCTGCCTGGTCAGATGCTCCGCTTGCAATATCATCCATGGTTTTTGCAATGTCCTCCATTGCTATTGAAGCCTGTTGAGCCGTTGAACTGACTGATTTTGTAGCATCAATTATGGATCTTGACAGATTGTGAAAGTTATTAATCAAAGCCCTTATATCCGACAACAATCCATTAACCACACGAGCCGTAGGTTGTAATGTATATAGCTTTTCAGTACTTATAGACTTTGAGAAGCCATCTTGCTTTACTAGGTTGACTTCTTTTTCAAACTCTTTTGCTACACGCTTAAATTTTGTATAAGAAACTATAGATGCTATAGATAATGTTATAGCATTAGATACAATAACTGAAACTGCTGCTTGCCACCTTCCAGCCAACAAAGATGCTATGAAGCTCATTACAGAAATGACTACCAGTAGGAATAATCCTAACAAAGGCTTATAACCAAAAATGGATTTCTTCATAACTTTCCCTCCAGCTTAAAAATAAGAGAATAGAAACCTGTCAAGACGTGCATATATATTATTTTCGATACGAAATGAGAAAATCCTTCTTTTTTATATAAATTGTTTAAACGAGTTTACATGTAAAATATTACATATATTTCCTCCGGAAGCGTACTAAATAGACAAAAGCTCAAAAAACTCACCCCTGAAGAAAAATATTACAGAAACTTAAGTTTCGCTTCACAATGTTTCTTCCGTATTATTCTTCACTTAATAAAATACATACCCATGTGAATAAAAATATTGACACGAACCATGAGAATGTATACAATGATACGTAAATACACAAGTACACAAATACATAGTAAGCACCATTAAAATAGAGAAACTCTATCTTAGTACTAAGATAGAGTCTTGGAATTTAGATAAGTTTGATGGTTTAAAGGGGGTAAAACCATGATAGAGTTTAATAAGCGGACTAACACATTAGAGCAAAACCAGTACAAATATCCGCTTCAGGATGTATCGGAACCTAATCTGTACAGGGATATTTTTAATTATGATGAAATACCCAAGTGTGCATTCAATCACAGAAAAGTGCCTATGTTTCCTGCTGACGAAATCTGGATAACAGACACTACATTTAGAGATGGGCAGCAGTCTAGGGCACCTTACACAGTGGATCAGATTTTGCACCTTTTTGATCTTTTGCACCGGTTAGGGGGTCCAAAGGGAATAATAAGACAGTGTGAGTTTTTCCTTTACAGTGACAGGGATAAAGAGGCTGTTTATAAGTGCATGGAAAGAGGCTATGAATATCCGAAGGTCACAAGCTGGATAAGGGCAACAAAAAATGATTTCCAGCTCGCTAAGGATATGGGTGTGAAAGAGAGTGGTATTCTGGTCAGTTGCTCGGATTATCATATCTTTAAGAAGCTTAATATGACAAGAAAACAGGCACTGGACCATTATTTAAATATAATAAGGAGTGCAATAGAGGTTGGAATAAAGCCTAGATGCCATTTTGAGGACATTACAAGAGCAGATTTTTATGGTTTTGTTGTGCCTTTTGCTCTTGAACTGCAGAAGCTTATGGAGGAATCGGGGGTTCCGATTAA
>JAAYTO010000286.1 GCA_012523755.1 Clostridium sp.
CACACGCCATATCTTAGTAATCCCGGGGGCATTTCTTAAAAAATGATTTTCTTGCCTGAATATTAAATGCTGAAATGGCATTTTAAAAAACTCTCTTGTGAGAGTATTGGCAGGAGATGGGTTCATGCTTTTACCGTGTCCCTCATAAAGATGTATGTTGAAGAAATCCAAAATAAATGCTAAAATAGTGACATGGAAAAAGGCTAGTCGAATATTGATTAGTAATTCAGATGGGGGAGATAAATATTATGCCTGCTACCGGTAAATCAAACAATCGCCAAGAATTAAAAAAGAACAATAGTGTGATGGAGCGATTGAAGGAATTTTTTCTTGGTACTGATAAATCTATTTCAATTACTACTCTGGCAATTATGCTTATATCTTTAGTAATTGCTCGCTTGTTATTATCAATGATTCGGAGGTGCCAATTAGATGCAGATTGTTATGCATACTGGAGTGACTATCTTATCACAAACAACTGGAAAGATTTTTACCAGGACATATCTTATGCAATCTATGGCACTGTTTATCTATATTTTATGTGGATTACCGGGCATATAATGAAAGTGTGGCAACTGTTTTTTGTATTAATTAATGTTGTTGGCGGATTATTCGTTTATTTTGTACATAAGAAAGTGGACAAGACAAATTCAAAAAAACTTATACCTGTTTTTTACTCATATATTGGGCTTATTATTACATCAATAATTGTTGTTTTATTTTTGTCTTCTTCAGATGTTCCGACAATAAAGGGTTACATGATAAAAATGTGGTATGTGCTGTTTGATATAATAGGTGGTATTTTAATATATAAGATTGGGAAGAGATGCAACAAGGAAAGGCTTGGTGCATTGATAGGAGCAGTGTACATTTTAAATCCTGGGATATTTGTGAATTCTTCTATGTGGGGACAGCTTGATACAATAATTGCAACTATGATGTTGCTAAGTATATATCTGTTAAGCACGAAGAGAATGCTAGCGGGTGTGGCGATGGTTGTTGTTTCTCTTATGACAAAACCTCAAGCTATAGTAGTATTGCCGGTAGCGGGAGTTTTGTTTTTAGCCCTTTTACCATGGGAAAAGGCTTCAAGCAATAAGTTGTGGTTCATAAAAAAATCTCTTTATGCTATTGTATCTTCAATACTTGTAGCTCTTGCTGTGTATACTGTTTTGTTCCTTCCTTTTTACAATCCGAATGTTTCAGCAGTATCAGAAGGATCAAGCTTTACAGATATATTTACATTTGCACAGGGAGATTCTTTTATATCAAGAACTGTAGATTTCTTTACCTGGATGCCTAATAGATATTTTAGTGGTGTCGGTCAATACGCTTATGCAACTGCCAATGCATTTAATTTATGGACAGTTATGGGTGGACAGGCAGTAGCATCTACGGATCCATTTTTGGGATTAACATATAATACATGGGGGACAATTTTCTTTTTAACTACAGTATTGCTTACATTAGCGTTTTTGTTTATAGAATTATTTAGAAAAGAGAAAAAAAGAATTTTTCCGCTATATTTTGCAGTGTTTTTTATTAACACTGGTTTTTTTACGCTTTACACAAATATACATGAACGTTATCTACTGCCTTCAATAATTTTTGCTATGGTTTGTATACTGTGGGATAAACGTTTCATTCTTGTATCAATACTTATCAGTATTAGTTCATTTATCAATCAATACTACATATATTACTTGGCTAATAGTGGCAAAAGTGTATGGGTTTCAAGATATGACTGGATTGCTGTTACAACTGCTATAGTAACAGTTTTAGTTATGCTGTATTCTTTTTATTTAATGATTTCTATAGCTTTAAATAAAAAGACGGAAAATGACGATGATGTGATTGACCAGGGTAGCTTTGCTAGTTAAACAAACTATTGAAACTTGCCGTGTTTAATATTATAATGTTATGTATATGGGTATGAAAATACACTCAAAGTCAATGTAGTAAGTTCTGTTGTGACATACAGATGGACTTTTATTAGTGGTATTTCACAAAGTGAAATGACCAGTACACTATATGGCTTTCAACATAAAAGTTTGTCAAAAAAGCAAACTTTTTGAGAAGAATATTGAGGGGGTTAAAAATGTCACTTGGGCTTATATCAATAGTTGTCCCTGTTTATAATGAAGAACTGAATGTAGCTCCTATGTATGACAGACTTAACAGTGTTTTTAGCAAATTAGAATATGAATTTGAAGTGATTTATATAGATAATTGCAGTTTAGATAGAACTGTGGATGAAATAAAGAAACTTGCTTCGATGTATAAAAATGTTTACGGGATTGTTATGTCTAGGAATTTTGGTAGTTCCCAGCCAAGTGAAATTGCGGGTATCAATTATTCAAGAGGAGATGCAGTTGTATTAATTGATGGAGATATTCAAGATCCACCTGAGTTGATTGAAGAATTTATCAGAAAATGGGAAGAGGGCTATGAAGTTGTTTATGGAGTGAGGAAAAAGAGGAAAGGTTCTATTATTAGACGTATTGGATACAAAATGTTTTATAGAGCATTTAAAAAACTTTCTTATGTAGATATACCACTTGATGCTGGAGATTTTGGGCTTATTGATCGTAAGGTAGTAGAAGAAATCAAAAGTTTAAATGAAAACGAAGTTTTTTTAAGAGGAATTAGAGCTTGGGTCGGTTTTAAACAGTGTGGTGTTGAATATATAAGAGAAGATCGAATGAGGGGAAAGACAAGCTATTCCCTTAGAGACAACATAAAATGGGCAAAGATGGGCATATTTAACTTTTCCTACAAACCATTGGAGTATATTTCAAAAGTGGCATTTATCATGACCTTTTTCGCCATGATCGGCATTATTTACTATGTTGTTCTTCATTTCGTATATGATAAAACTCCTTACGGATTTTCAACACAGGTTATTCTCACATTATTTTTAAGCAGTCTCCAATTATTTGCATTGGGAATAATGGGCGAATATATAGCACGAATTTTTAATGAAGTCAAGGGAAGACCGCGATATATTGTCAGAGAAATCATAAATGATTCTTCACGCCATGAAAAAGATGGAAACCTAAAGGAAATTATTAACAACAGGGAGGAATAGTCGATTATGAAGGATAATATAGATGTTGTTTTATTGTGTGGAGGAAAAGGGACAAGGATAAAAGAAATGACAGGTACTATTCCAAAGCCAATGGTTGAGATAGGAGGAAAACCAATTCTCTGGCATATAATGAAGCTTTATGCACATTACGGTTATAAAAACTTTATCACCTGTCTTGGTTATAAGGGTCATAAGATAAAAGAATATTTTATGAACTATGAAGTTTTTGAAAGTGATATTACTTTAGATTTAGGTAGAAAAAACAATATGTATATTCATAATAACCATTCGGAAAACGATTGGAAGATAATCTTTGCCAATACCGGAGAAAACGCTATGACCGGTTCAAGGGTTAAACAGATAGAGAAATATGTTTCAAATGATATGTTTATGTTAACCTATGGAGATGGTGTTTGTGACGTAGATATTAATAAATTAGTTGAATATCACAAGTCACATGGTAAGATTGGAACTGTTACAGGCGTTAGACCTCCTTCGCGTTTTGGAGAATTGATTTTAGATGATGACAAAGTAGTTAAATTTAATGAGAAACCACAGACATCTGAAGGCAGGATTAATGGTGGATTTTTTGTATTCAATAGAAAATTTTTTGATTATCTTTCGGAAGATCAAGACTGTGTATTAGAAAAAGAGCCTTTAGAAAGGTTGGCTCTTGATGGTGAGTTAATGATGTACAGACATGATGGTTTTTGGCAATGCATGGATACTTTGAGAGATATGGAATATTTAGAAAAACTGTGGCAGGAAGATAACTGCCCATGGAGGAAGTTTTAGTGTCTTTCTGAAACACTAATTAGTAGTGTGTTCTCAAATTACTTATACAAAAAGAAAATCCGGTAATCTTGATGGTTCAACAAGTTCCCAGGATTTTTATTAAGTAAATATTTGAGAAACACTATATTAGCAGTATTATGGAGGATGGAATGAGCGATCTATTTAATGGTGCTTTTAAAAATAAAACGGTTCTGGTTACCGGACATACGGGATTTAAAGGTTCTTGGCTATCTATCTGGCTTAATGAAATGGGTGCAAATGTAGTAGGATATTCTCTTTCTCCGTACACTGACAAGGACAACTTTGTACTGGCTGAATTGGATAAAAAAATGGAGTCTGTATTGGGAGATATACGGGACTTTAAAAAGTTAAAAGAGATTTTTGATTATCATAAACCGGAAGTAATCTTTCATCTGGCTGCACAGCCATTAGTAAGGCTTTCTTATGAATATCCAATGGAAACCTATGAACAGAATATTATGGGCACTGTTAACGTGTTAGAATGCGTAAGGAAGAGTTCTTTTGTGAAAGCGTGTGTGCTTATTACAACGGATAAATGCTATGAGAATAAGGAATGGGTATGGGGTTACCGGGAAACGGACAGATTGGGTGGATTTGACCCTTATAGTTCAAGTAAAGCAGCATGTGAAATTGTAGCGTCTGCTTACAGAAACTCTTTTTTCAGTAATATAGATAATGAAGGAGCGGGTATTGCTACAGTTAGAGCTGGTAACGTAATTGGCGGTGGTGACTGGTCAAAGGATAGAATTATACCCGATTGTATTAGAGCACTTGAAAATAATATGCCAATTAACGTTAGAAACCCGAAATCAACCAGACCATGGCAGCATGTTTTAGAGCCTCTGGGAGGATATTTGCTGTTGGCATCAAAGCTTCTTAGTGAAAAGGGCAATTACGCAGATGCATGGAATTTTGGACCTGAGTATAACTCTATTGTTCCGGTTAGCGTAGTTGTTGACACTCTGTTAAAGCATTGGGGCTCGGGGAGTTGGAAGGATATTCAAAAGGAAAATTCAACTGCCGTGCATGAGTCTACACTGTTAAGTCTTGACTGCACTAAAGCTAAATCATTTCTTGGCTGGCAACCCCAATTGACTTTGGATGATGCTTTGAAGATGACCGTTGACTGGTATAAGTCATATAATGAAGGCAATGTTTATGAGATATGCGTTAATCAAATAAATGCTTATTCCATGAAACTAAAAGGGGGAAAAACAGGTGATTGAGGGTGTAATAATAAAACCTTTAAGGAAAATACCGGATGATAGGGGTACTATACTTAAAATGCAGGAATGCTCAGACCCTGAGTTTAAAGGTTTTGGTGAGATATATTTTTCAACAATATATCCTGGAGTTGTTAAAGGATGGCATTTACATGAAAATGCTATATTGAATTATGCGGTTGTAAAAGGCATGATAAGGTTGGTTTTGTATGATGGAAGGGAAAACTCTGCTACATTCGGAGAAATACAGGAGATATACATGGGGGATCAAAACTATTGTCTCGTTCAAATTCCCGCAAATGTTTGGAACGGTTTTCAATGTGTGGGCAATGAAACGGCAATTGTTGCGGATCTTAATACAGTAGAGCATTCTAAAGATAAAATGAAAAGGTTAGATCCTCACAATAATGATATTATAAAATTTAGCTGGGAAAGGAAGGACAGATGAAAAGGATACTAATTACCGGAGCCGATGGAATGCTGGCAACCGATCTTGCGAAATATTTAGAATCGCAGAGCCGGTATCATATCATTAAAGCTAGAAGAGTGGATCTGGATATTACATCAAGAAGCATGGTTGAAGATGTATTTATGCAGGAGAAACCGGATTATATCATACATACGGCGGCAATTACAAATGTTGACTTTTGTGAAGACCATCCCCAAGAAGCAATGAGGGTCAATTGTTACGGTTCTGAAAACATTGCTGTCTGTGCAGAGAAAATAAATGCGAAAGTTATTTATATAAGTTCTTGTGGTCTTTTTGGCGATGAGGTAAAGACCTACATTGAAACAGACCCTGTTGTTTTAAAAACCGAGTACTCGAAATCCAAGCATTTAGGGGAAGTTAAGGTTGCACAAGGTTGCTCTCGCTATTTCATTGTGAGACCTGGCTGGCTTTTTGGTGGCGGAATACAGCATAAGAAAAATTTTGTTTACAACCGGTATTTAGAAGCTGTTAAAAAAGATGAAATGGTTGCTGCTGGCGATAAATATGGTTGCCCGACATATACTTACCATCTCGCTACTGCTTTGGTGAATCTTCTGAATACGGAAAAATATGGGATTTACCATATTTCGAATGCTGGCAGTGCTTCAAGATATGATTATGTCAAAAAGATTATTTCCTGTTTTGGTCTTAAGACCAATGTGAAAAAGGTGGATTCCAGCAGTTTTCCAAGGAAAGCTCCTGTTCCTGACTGTGAAATAATAGGCAATGAAAATCTTAAAAAGAATAATTTTCCATTATTGCCTTCTTGGGAATCGGCTGTTGAGGAATATGTTAATATAATAAAAAATGAAATAAAATAACGCTTGCAACGGCGGATATAATACTTTGCTAAGGAGTTGTAAAAATGAAGATTGCCGTTATAGGTTCAGGAATTACAGGTCTTACAACGGGTTATTTCCTGACAAATAAATGTGGTGCTACTGTTGATATTTATGAAAAGGATAGTGATATTGGTGGTCTGTCCGGCTCTTTTGTTTTGGGAAAGACCCAAATTGATAAATGTTATCACTTTATTTATACCCATGACAAGCATTATATGGAATTACTGAATGAATTAGCTCTATCTGACCATTTAATGTGGAAAAAATCTTCAATGGGGTATTACTATAATGGGGTTATATATCCTTTTACGACACCTATGGACATTTTAAGATTTAAGCCTCTAAGCTTTCTTAATAGGATAAGGTTTGGTCTTTCATCAATATATATTTCTCTATATAGAAATATTGAAAAATTAGAGAGTATTAATAACGAGCAGTTTTTAAAGAAAGTTGCCGGCAAGCAGCCTTGGGAAATTATTTATAAGCCTATGCTCAAAGTGAAATTCGGTGATAACTACAAAAAAATACCTGCTGTTTGGTTGTGGGAAAGAATTGCATCCAGACTTAAATCTAGGAAGGGTGGAGGTAAAGACGAGATTTTTGGATATGTTAAAGGAAGTTTTCAGCGTGTTAATGAAAAAATAGTTGATTCAATAAAAGAAAAGGGCGGAAACTTATATTTAAACAGCAATGTTTCGGAAATAATTATTGAGAACAATGCTTGTAAAGGTTTTATAGTAAATGGTGAAAGAAAAACATATGATTATGTTTTTTGCACTACACCACTTCCTATTTTTCTTGACCTTTGTAAAAATGCTCCAAAGGACTATATAGAACCATTGAAGAAGGTTAAGTACGATGGAGTCGTAATCTTAATTATGATTCTGAAACAAAAATTTACTGATATTTACTGGTTAAATATCAGTGACGATAAAATACCCTTCGGTGGAGTAATTGAGCATACAAATTTGTTTTCTGACAGTGATTACGATGGGAAACATATTGTGTATTTATCGAAATATACAAATGCCAGTGATAAATTATTTCAGATGGAAGAAGATGAGATTAAAACACATTTTTTTGCACATCTAAATAAAGTAAATAAGAGTTTTGATGAGAACATGGTGGAGGATTGTATTGTTTTCAGAAACAAATTTGGACAACCTATATGGCCAATGCAATATTCTAAATTCAAGCCGGATTTTAAAACACCAATTGACAAATTGTATTTGGTTGATACGGCTCAAATTTATCCCATGGACAGAGCCATGAATTACATAGTTAAGCTATCAAAAGATGCTGTTGATAAGTTTAAAGAAAATGAGTTAAGCTAGGAGATAACATGCTTTTGTATAATTTTAGTCGTTATGGCTGCAATATATTTCAGAGCAAACCGCAGAATTTTGAGAAGCTGAGCATGTGAAAGCGAAGAACTTGTGCACTTGGTCAAAGGCATCACTTGTTTCCATAAAATAAGTCTTTTGGTATTAATTGCTATTGCTTTAGCATTCTTTGCATATATGGAATTTTAAAGCTACCGGAAAATCAAAGATGCTTTTTAACATAGGTTAGAAACTCTTCCCGGAGTTTATCCTTTTCGTCTTCAATAGAATTGAAAAAGTCTGGAAGAAGGGTATTGCTTTCTCCATTTGTTTGCGTGTACTGAAAGCCGTAATCGGAAAAATGCTCTTTTAGAGACACTCTGGTGACTTTTCCTGTGGCTTTTACAGTTTTAGAATCGGGAAGATAAACCGAGAATTCAAAACTCTGATCTCCGATTTTAAAATCATCTCTTGAGTAAAATGCCATCCCTACCAAGCTGATGTTATGTACAATTGCAAAGTATTCTTCATCAGAATCAGAAGGTTTTATGACTGCACCGAGGTAGACATCATACCTTGGAAAAGTCCTTATATTTTTCAGCTTTTTGATATCCCTTATTTTTAATGTAACACAACTGGGGAAGTCAGGGGTGATTTTGACAATTTCGCCTTCAAACAAAAATTCCGTTTTAGGATTTGATACTTTTAAAGTCATGTTTTGTCCCAGCATTATTATGTTTTCAAGGTATTCACTTAAAAGTCCGATAGTTACCATATGATTTTCAACTTTATACACTATGTTCTGAATCCAGATATTGCTAGAAGATAACCGGGTGCTTATAATCATGTCTTCTTTAAGCACCTTTGACATCAAGTCTTTCCTCAAATGAATCAACCCTCCCTGACAATAATTTCTGTTTATTATCTATTCATACATACTGCAATATATACAATTTATGATATCTATTCTTTAATATCTATTCTTTATAAAACTCTAAAATCCTTCATAAAGTGATAAAATTCATCATTATTTATAAAATATTAATATTAGGCAAGGAAAATCATAATTTTTCAGTGCTGTGGTAAAGTACTTTTTCCTTCATAATCATAGTTCCGATACCTTTATTTGTAAATATCTCAAGAAGCAGACAGTGAGGAATTCTTCCATCTATAATATGTGTTCTTCCGACACCATTTTCAAGAGCATCAATGCAACCTAGTACTTTAGGGATCATTCCGCCGTTGATTACTTTTTTATCGATAAGCTCTAAGGCTTCGGGTGATGTTAGGGCAGGGATTATATCATTGCTGTCCTTATGCATCTTAACACCTGGAACGTCGGTAAGAAGCATGAGCTTTTCTGCTTTTAAAGCGGCAGCTACTTCTCCAGCAACCGTGTCTGCATTTATATTGTAGCTTTGACCGTCTTTGCCCACGCCTATTGGTGCGACGACAGGGATGTATTCATCCTTTGCTAAAAGTTCAATTAACTTTGAATTGACTTGAGTAATTTTGCCCACATAACCAAGGTCAACTTTCTGACCATTGACTTTGGTTGTATATTTTTCACACTCGATAATGCTGCCGTCAATTCCGCAAAGGCCTATGGCTTTTCCGCCCATTTGGTTTAATAAGGATACGATTTCCTTATTGGTTTTTCCGACAAGCACCATTTGGGCAACATTCATTGTTTCACTGTCGGTTACCCTCAGACCATTGATAAATTGGCTCTTTATGTTGAATTTATCAAGGACTTCGTTAATATCTGGCCCTCCTCCGTGAACAACAACAGGATTCATTCCGATATATTTAAGCAGTGTAATATCTTCCATTACTGAGGTTTTGAGATCATCATTTATCATGGCGTTTCCGCCGTATTTAATCACCACTGTTTTACCAAACAACTTCTGTATATATGGAAGTGCTTCTATAAGTATTTCTGCTTTCTTAATAATTGTTTCCATTGAAATATCCAATATAATTCCTCCAATAATTTATTATTTATTTTATAAAGTTAAGCAAATTTCTAAAGGTAGAGCCCCGGTGTTGTAAGTCCTCTGTTCTCAGGCAGTCCGAACATTATATTAAGATCCTGAATTGCCTGCCCGGCGGCACCTTTTCCTAAATTGTCAAGGGCGGACAGAACTATGACTCTGTTAAGGCGTTTATCCACAACAAGACCGATATCAATATAGTTTGATCCTGACACATTCTTGGTTTCCGGAAGTTCTCCCTCATCCAGTATGCGGACGAAATACTCGTCTTTGTAATACTCCCTGTACAGAGCGATTAATTCGGATGCTTCTTTTTCACAGGTTAAGTTGGCGTACATGGTGCAGAGCATTCCTCTTTTCATCGGGATAAGGTGGGGGGTGAAGGAAACCAGCACATCCTCACCAGTGAGTAGTGATATTTCCTGTTCTATTTCGGAAGTATGCCTGTGGGTGGATACCTTGTAGGCCTTAAAATTTTCAGTACATTCGCAGAACTGGTAAGGCAGATTGGTATTTCTTCCTGCCCCTGTAACTCCCGAAGCGGCATCGATTATTATGTTTTTTGTGTCAACAAGGCGGTTTTTGAGCAATGGAGTCAAACCCAGAATTGAGCATGTGGGATAACAACCTGGATTTCCAACAATTTGTGCCGACTTGATTTCTTCCCGGTGAAGTTCAGGAAGACCGTACACTGAAATATCGAGCAAATGGGGCATTCCATGGGTGGTGTTATACCATTTTTCATAGACTTCAACGGATTTATAACGGAAGTCACCACTGTGGTCAATTATCCTTTTACCTTTTTCGACAAGTTTAGGAATGACCTCTTTTGAGATGCCGTGGGGCAGGGCAGTTATAAAAATTTCTGCCTTCTCGGAAATTTTATCTATATCAAGTTCTTCACATTCCATATCAAATACGTTTCTTAAATTAGGATATACATCGGATATTTTTTTACCCACAAAGCTATGGGACACAACGGAAGAAATCTGTATATCCGGATGATTCTGGAGAATGCGGACTATTTCAATTCCAACATAACCGGTAGCTCCAATAATTCCGACTTTTTTCATTATTAATACCTCCTGATATAACTGAACTAAAAAATTAATTGATTTTATAATTATACATTCTTGTGCATAAAAATTCAAGGTGTTTTAAAAATCCACTGAAAAGAGGTATAATTTTTAGTGGATTTAAAATGTTTCACTAACTTAAGTTATTTTAAGCCACTAGCCAAATCTTAAGAAAAATTTAAGAATTTTGTGAGGTGTTTTGTAAAACCTGCCTGATATATTATTAAGTGGCGGCTACCGATCAGCCTTTCAGGGGGCGAGCAATCTTTAGCCTCTTTGAAACATGGCTGAGGTAAGAAAAAAGGCAGGTGATGCGGCATGTATTATTTTGAAAAAGGACTGGGGGTCTATACATATGGATAAATTTAATATTCTGGTGTGCGACGATGACAAGGCGATAGTCGATGCACTGGAAATTTACTTGAAGCAGGAAAACTATAGTGTTATTAAGGCATATACGGGAAAGCAGGCACTCAAGGCTTTGGAGCAAGAAAAAATCCATCTTGTAATAATGGATGTGATGATGCCTGAACTGGACGGTTTGACTGCAACCGTAAAAATCCGCGAGGAGTTGAATATACCCATAATAATGTTATCCGCAAAGTCCGAGGACACAGACAAGATAATTGGGCTTAACTTTGGTGCCGACGATTATGTGACAAAGCCTTTCAATCCCTTGGAGCTTATAGCAAGGGTAAAGTCACAGCTAAGGCGGTATACTTTGCTCGGAGGAGCGGAAGAAAAGAAAGGGGTATTGAAAACCGGCGGGTTGGAGCTTGATGTAGAGGCAAAGGAATTGAGAATTGACGGGGAAGTAGTAAAGCTGACGGCAACAGAGTACGGCATTGTTTTATTCCTCATGCAGAATGTGGGCAAAGTGTTTTCCATTGATCAAATATATGAAAACGTATGGAAGGAACCGTCATATTCGTCGGAAAATACAGTTGCCGTGCACATCCGGCGAATAAGGGAGAAAATCGAGATTAATCCGAAAGAACCAAAATATTTAAAGGTGGTGTGGGGCATTGGATATAAAATGGAGAAATATTAAATATAAAAAGGGTACAAAGATGTCTGCGGTTATTTTGGCATGGCTGTGTTTCTTGTCTGCATTTGGAGGTGCTATTTTTCTTATACGAAATGATCAGGTTTTAATATCTGAAAGTTTTTACAGCTATCCAAAGAACATATCTAATTTTTCATCTCATGTTGTAAGCGTTGTGGACTATTATATTTGGCTCAAAGGTGCAAAAAGCGGAAGCGAAATTATGGAATCAAGTAAGGGAGAAGAGGAGAGCATTATAAGCAACAAATTAACTGCTTTTTTCAATTCTACAGAAAGGCTTTCTAAAGCTGTGAATCTTGCGTATTATATTAAGAATAACGAAACAGGGGAAGTCATAACAAATGTAAAGGACGAGAAACCAATTGAATTATTAAACAGGCAACGCCAATATATATACATAATCCCCAATATAGATCTGCATGAAACAAATTTTACCAAGATATACCGAGTCAGTGAAGTGATGGAAAAAATGAGGGGAACATCGTATGAAGTTCATATTGCAGTGATAGAGCCATTAAAACCTGGGGACGAATTTTATGATGATTTTACTTACTATAATAGGGTTAAAACAATCTCAGCACTTGTGATTCCTTCGATGATAATAGCCTTTATACTGCTGTTAGCAACATTGATATATCTTTGTTATGCCGCCGGAAAAAATGAAAAGGGCGAGAAATTGCCCCTGAATTTTTTAGACAGGATATATGTAGACATACATACGCTGGTGGTACTTATACTTTTGGCAACATATGCATTCTGTTTCATAAAAACCATAGATTTGTACTATGACAATGTAACAAGAAGTGTATTTTCCATTATAATTTTATTGAGTCTGGCTTTCTTTACTGCTCTGACCTATTCCTTGTCATTGGTAAGACAGAAAAGGAATGGGAAAGCCTTGGAAAATATTCTAATTCTAAAGGTTTTGAAAAAAATAAAAGAGTTCATAAAGCTTTGTTTTAATGGTAAGATATTCAGGGTATGGATTCTTTTGCTGCTCCCGCTTTATGCGTTTGCAAATGTTATTTTAGCTTGTATTGCAGGTGCGGCTGTCCGTTATTATTCTGGCATAAAAGTATTTTATGTCATAGCTTTTTTGCTGGCCGGTATCAATGCGGCGGCTTTCCTTTTTACTGCCAAAGCCCTAAAGTCTCTTTCCATAATTATGGAGGGAACCAAACAAATATCCAGGGGCAACCTAGATTACGAAATGAACAGCGGTAGGATGTCGCCTGTATTTGCTGCTTTTGCCGAAAACATCTGCAATATCCAGGGAGGCTTGAAAAAAGCAGTGGATAATGCGATAAAGGGAGAACGCCTGAAAACTGAATTGATTACCAATGTATCCCATGACTTGAAGACACCGCTGACCTCTATAATAAACTATGTTGATTTGATGAAAGCGGAAAAGATCGAAAGTAAGAAGGCGAAAGAATATATAGGCATACTTGAGGAAAAGTCCGCAAGGCTAAAGGTACTTATTGAGGATTTGGTGGAAGCCAGCAAAGCATCCAGCGGAAACATTGCAGTCAATTTGAAAAAGGTGGGTTTGTATGAGCTTGTTATGCAGGCATATGGAGAATACCAGGAGAAAGCAGAAAAAGCCGGGCTTGATATCCGAATTAATGCTTCCGACAAAAACATACTCGTGCGGGCCGACGGAAAGCATATGTGGCGGATATTGGAAAATCTTTTATCAAATATTTTGAAATACTCGATGCCGGGCTCAAGAGTATATATTAATATATCAAAAAGCCCGACCGACGGCATACTTACCATAAAAAACATATCGGCACTACCTCTTGAAATACCTGCAGAGCAATTGACTGAAAGGTTTGTGAGAGGTGACATGTCCAGAACAACAGAAGGGTCGGGTCTGGGCTTGTCCATTGCCCAAAGCCTGGCAAACATGCAGGGGGGGAAACTCGATATACAGATAGATGGGGACTTATTCAAGGTGATTGTGGAAATACCTTTGTGGAAAGAATAGTAGTGAGTTTGTTCAGATTTTTCGAATCCCAATTAAATATTTTACTGCTGTGAACACATGTTATCCAAGTGAAGAAAAATATGAAAGAAACAATGTAAAACTTAAGTTTCCGGAATATTTTTCTTCTCTTTATTTATGCATCCCACTGCTATAAATTAATTGTAATGTGAAGAAAAATATAGTAAGATAAATATGAAAGATAAAACTGTGTCTTAAAAAGGATTTTTTTTAATAGGGGTAGATGCAATAAAAGTGCATATTATCGTAATGGATAAATAAAAACATGTTTTGTTATAAAGTATTTACATGTTGAATAATGGAATATTATTATTTGCAGCAATACTATTCTTCTAATAACGAACGAATTATTTTAATTGTTTAGAAAAGCCAGCCGTCTTGTTATATTCTTCATACCCATTTTACATTTACTCTATATCTGTTTTTCAATAAGGGAATTGTTTTGCCATGCATTTATGAAAGATTATAGTACTGCCAATAAAAACGGTGCTTTGTAGCAAGTTGTTTCTTAATTTAATTTGCATAAAATTTTAATTTTCAGGAAGGAAGGGATAAGATGAAAAGGTTAATTTTACACAGAAAAGGGGCTATGATTGTTAGTTTTGTTATTTTGGCTACATTGGTTATCTCTTTTAACACCGTAGGCCTCAACGCTGCGGCTGAAGTCAACTTTGCTAAGGCTTTGCAGTATTCTATGTTTTTCTACGATGCAAATATGTGCGGAACCGGTGTTAATGAGAATGGTTTGCTTGACTGGAGAAGCAATTGCCATGTTTATGATGCAGAGCTTCGACTGGACTCTCAAAACACCAATATGTCCGACGGTTTCATAAGCAGCAACAGAAGTATACTTGACCCTGACGGAAACGGTAAAGTTGATGTTTCCGGAGGCTTTCACGATGCGGGTGACCATGTGAAATTCGGTTTGCCTGAGGCTTATTCTGCTTCAACAGTGGGATGGGGTTATTACGAATTTAGAGACCAGTTTGTAGCAACAGGACAGAATGCACATGCAGAGATAATTTTGAGATACTTTAATGACTATTTTATGAAATGTACCTTCCGGGATAGCTCCGGTAATGTAGTGGCGTTCTGTTATCAGGTGGGTGACGGTAACATTGACCATGGTTTTTGGGATGCACCGGAAAATGACTCCATGCCGAGAAAAGGATGGTTTGCAACTCAGCAGTTGCCTTCAACTGACGTTATTTCGGCAACGGCAGCTTCCCTGACGGTCAATTACTTTAATTTCAAGGACACAGACCCTCAATATGCAGCTAAGAGCCTTGATTATGCAAAAGCTTTATTTGATTTTGCGAAAAAGAACGGAAAAGCGGTTAATGACCAGGGATGCGGAGGTTTCTATGATTCTTCCAAATGGCAGGACGATTATTGCTGGGCGGCAGCATGGCTTTATTTAGCAACCCAGGATGATCAGTATTTGGAAGAAGCATTTAAATACTATGATTACTATGCTCCTCCGGGATGGGTACATTGCTGGAACGATGTATGGTCAGGAGTAGCATGTATCTTGGCTGAAGCAAATGATTTGTATGACAAAAACAGTCAAGACTTTGAAGACAGGTACAAGAAAGCTTCCAATAAGAATCCTTATGAGGAAATTAATTTCTGGAAACCTGTAGAGGATATGGTAAATAAGTGGATGACATCCGTTCCAAAAACGCCGGGCGGGTATGCATTCCTTAATCAGTGGGGTTCTGCCAGATATAATACTGCAGCCCAGCTCATAGCCCTTGTCTATGACAAGCATCATGGGGATACTCCTTCAAAATTCAGTACTTGGGCAAAGTCGCAAATGGAATATTTAATGGGCAATAACCCTATAAATCGTTGTTACATCGTGGGTTACAGCAGTAATTCGGTAAAATACCCGCACCACAGAGCGGCTTCAGGTTTAAAAGATTGCCATGACCCGTCTCCGCATAAACATGTATTGTACGGTGCATTGGTTGGTGGTCCCGATTTAGGCGATCAACACATTGACAAGACAGAAGACTATGTTTATAACGAAGTTGCAATTGACTATAATGCTGCATTTGTCGGAGCTTGTGCAGGGTTATACCGCTTCTTTGGAAATTCTTCGATGCAGGTAGACCCCTCAATGCCGTCGCCGTCTTCCAATCCTATACCAACGCCAACACCTACCGGTTCAAAAGTTGTGTATGGCGATGTAAACGGTGATGGAGAGGTGGATTCAACAGATCTGACAATACTCAAAAGATTTGTTTTAAGAAAAATTAAACAAATTAGTGTTTCCGAAGAGGCAGTAGATTTGAATGGTGATAATGAAATAAATTCAACAGATGTGACATTGTTGAAGAGGTATCTACTTCGTAAAATACGGCGTTTTCCCGTAGAAGGATAAAGTTATTTGCCGATATGGATTTAAACAATTATGAAAAACTCAGAGGCTTAATGCCTTTGGGTTTTTTTAACATTCACTGTATTTATGCTTTGCTTTTTATTTTTAGAAAATGTATTGGTAAAAGGGTGCAAAAAATCTGATAAATTCTCTATAGTTTGCTAATTTAATACGCTGGAAATTTATTTTATGATTAGCTATTGACATTCTTATGAAAAAACAGTACAATAATATCGATAAATAAATATCGGTAGACAATTATCGATAACAAAATGCGGATATTAAATTAAACTGTAGTTGTATTCATAATAGAAATACAAAAAGAGAAAATGGTAGTATGTTATATGCAAGCTATTATATTTAGACAAATATAAAAGAAAGGAACTAAGGTAGCCATGAATCCGAAAAGTATTTCCAAACAGACGCTTTTAAGACTGCCGGCATATTTAAACTACTTAAAATCGCTCCCTAAAGACGATAATAAGTATGTTTCTGCAACAACTATTGCTGTGGCGTTGGGGTTAAATGATGTACAGGTTAGAAAGGATTTGGCTTGTGTAAGTAAGAAGGGGCGCCCCAGACTTGGATATGTTACTGAGGATTTAATAAAGGATATTGAGAGTTTTCTGGGATATGATGATTTGGATGATGCAATAATTGTAGGTGCAGGAAGGCTTGGAGGAGCTCTAATGTCCTATGAAGGGTTTAAAGAGTATGGATTAAATATTGTTGCCGCATTTGATACTGATGCAAGTAAAATTGGCACCGAAATATGTGGTAAAAAAATATTGGCCATGGACAAAATTATGGAATTGTGTAAAAGAATGAAAATTCGTATTGGCATCATAACGGTTCCTGCCCATGCGGCACAGGAAGTGTGTGATATACTTGTAAACAGTGGTATATATGCAATATGGAATTTTGCACCTACTCACCTTAAGGTGCCGGATAATATTCTGGTCCAGCAGGAGAATATGGCAGCATCGCTTGCGGTTCTAACTGCTCACCTAGCAGAATCAATAAAGAAGAATGGGTTTTGAGAAAGGAGATGTAAACAATGAGAAAAGAATACGAAATCATAAACAATGTCGAAACTCTTGGAAAAGCAATAAAACGATTAAAGGAAGCACAGAACATTTTTGCAACTTATACGCAAGAGCAGGTTGACAGGATTTTTCACGCGGCGGCAATGGCTGCTAACAAAGTAAGGATTCCCCTTGCCAAAATGGCTGTTGAGGAAACCGGAATGGGAGTAGTGGAGGATAAGGTTATAAAAAATCACTATGCTGCGGAGTATATTTATAATACATATAAAAACACAAAAACCTGCGGTGTTATTGAGGAGGATCCTGCTTTTGGTATTAAAAAAATAGCAGAGCCGGTGGGAGTAATTGCGGCAGTTATTCCTACCACCAATCCCACGTCAACAGCAATTTTTAAAACCCTTATTGCTTTGAAGACGAGAAATGCGATCATCATAAGTCCCCATCCGAGAGCAAAGAACTCAACAATTGAAGCTGCAAAGATTGTTTTGGAAGCGGCAGTTGAAGCTGGGGCACCGGAAGGTATTATTGATTGGATCGATATACCAAGCTTAGAACTTACCAATATGGTAATGAGAGAGACAGATATAATTCTTGCAACAGGCGGTCCGGGGATGGTTAAGGCAGCTTATTCTTCAGGTAAACCAGCCATTGGAGTTGGTGCGGGTAACACTCCTGCAATAATTGATGATTCTGCAGATGTTCTTTTGGCTGTGAACTCAATTATACATTCTAAAATCTTTGATAACGGTATGATTTGTGCCTCGGAGCAGGCGGTTATTGTTTTAGAGGACATATATAAAGAGGTTAAGAAGGAATTTGCCGACAGAGGCTGCTATTTTTTAAACAAAGATGAAGCTGAAAAGGTTAGAAAAACCATTATTATAAACAATGCATTAAATGCAAAAATAGTAGGACAAAAGGCAACTACAATTGCAAAGCTTGCGGGTGTTGATGTACCTGAGACCACTAAAATTTTGATAGGTGAAGTAACCAGTGTGGATATTTCTGAAGAATTTGCCCGTGAAAAATTGTCTCCTGTACTAGCCATGTACAAAGCAACGGATTTTGACGATGCCTTAAACAAAGCGGAAAAGTTGATTGACGACGGCGGCCTAGGTCATACTTCATCACTGTATATAAATACAGTTACCCAAAAGGAAAAGCTTGATAAGTTTATGGCACGAATGAAGACTTGTCGTGTGTTGATTAACACTCCGTCATCCCATGGTGGTATCGGTGATTTGTATAACTTTAAGCTTGCTCCATCCCTTACCCTCGGTTGTGGCTCATGGGGAGGAAATTCGGTTTCCGAGAATGTAGGGGTTAAACATTTGCTTAATATTAAAACAGTTGCCGAGAGGAGAGAAAACATGCTTTGGTTCAGAACGCCTGAAAAGGTATACATAAAAAGAGGTTGTTTGCCTGTTGCATTGGATGAGCTTAAAAATGTAATGGACAAAAAGAAAGTATTTATTGTAACGGATACGTTTTTGTATAACAATGGTTATACAAAACCAATTACGAATAAGTTGGACGAAATGGGAATCATGCACAAGACCTTCTTTGATGTGACTCCCGATCCGTCACTGGCATGTGCCAGGGCCGGAGCAGCTGAAATGGCAGCCTTCCAGCCAGACACCATAATTGCAGTGGGGGGCGGTTCACCTATGGATGCAGCTAAAATTATGTGGGTAATGTATGAACATCCACAAGTGGATTTTATGGATATGGCAATGAGATTTTCCGATATCAGAAAGAGGATCTACACCTTCCCGAAGATGGGGCAGAAGGCATACTTTATCGCGGTTCCCACAACGGCAGGCACAGGCTCTGAGGTGACGCCTTTTGCGGTTATTACCGATGAGAAGACCGGGGTTAAATATCCTCTTGCGGACTATGAACTGCTGCCGAATATGGCCATTGTAGATGCCGATATGATGATGAATGCACCTAAAGGTCTTACCAGTGCATCTGGAATAGATGCCCTGACCCATGCGTTGGAGGCTTATGCTTCAATGCTTGCCACCGATTACACCGACAGCTTGGCTCTTCGTGCAATAAAGATGATATTTGAATATTTACCCCGGGCATATGAAAAGGGGGCAGAGGATCCGGTGGCGAGGGAAAAAATGGCGGACGCTGCAACCATTGCAGGTATGGCTTTTGCCAATGCATTTTTAGGGGTATGCCACTCAATGGCCCATAAGCTGGGTGCTTTTTACAACTTGCCCCATGGGGTTGCCAATGCTCTTATGATAGTTGAAACAATGAGGTTTAATGCTTCGGAAGTCCCGGTAAGAATGGGTACTTTCCCACAGTATGACCATCCTCATACTTTGGCACGGTATGTTGAAATTGCGGATTACCTTGGTCTTACGGGCAAGAATAATGAAGAAAAGTTTGAGAACTTAATTAAAGCCATCAATGAGCTTAAAGAAAAGGTGGGAATAAGGAAGGCCATTAAGGATTATGACATAGATGAGAAGGCTTTCCTGGGAAGACTGGATGAAATGGTGGAGCAGGCTTTTGACGACCAGTGTACCGGTGCAAATCCAAGGTATCCTCTTATGAGCGAAATCAAAGAAATGTATCTTAATGCATATTATGGAGGTGCAAGGTAATGAAGCTTGAAAATATTATAGCGGTAAGGACGGATAAAACGGTTTACAGGGATGAAGATAAGGCAATAAAGGTCTTTAGCAATAACTATTCAAAAGCAAATGTGTTAAACGAAGCTTTGAATCAAGCTAGGGTAGAAGAGACAGGACTAAATATTCCAAAACTTCTGGAGGTCACGAAAATAGAGGACAAATGGGCAATTGTTACGGAGTTTATCGAAGGCAAGACCTTAGAGCAACATATGAAGGAGAATCCGCACAAATATGATGAATATCTGAATCTGCTTGTAGATATTCAACTGGAGGTTTTAAGCAAAAAAGCGGAGCTTCTAAACAAACTCAAGGATAAGATGCACAGAAAAATCTCTCAAACTGGTCTGGATGCTACAACACGCTACGAGCTTCATACAAGGCTTGCGAGCATGCCCGACCACGACAAGGTGTGCCATGGCGATTTTAATCCAAGCAATATTATCATCTCAAAAGGTGAAACGCCTTATATACTGGACTGGTCCCATGCTACTCAGGGGAATGCCAGTGCCGATGCCGCAAGGACATATCTTTTGTTCTGGCTTGCAGGGGAGACTGATAAAGCAGAAAAGTATTTGAATTTGTTCTGCAAAAAGAGTGATACCGCAAAACAGTATGTACAGAAGTGGATTTCAATTGTAGCTGCGTCACAGCTTGTAAAAGGCAAGGAGGCAGAACGGGAACTTTTACTACGCTGGATAGATGTTGTAGATTATGAATAGCAGGTTCTGCAGAGGAACGTTTCTATATGCATAGAAGGCTTATGCCTTTTAATTGAAAGACTCCCCTTATGAGGAGTCTTTCAGTTATGCAGTATAAAAAAAGTGGGTATTTGGGCAGGAATGCTTTGCTCCCCTGCTAAAAGAATATTATGGTAATTAACTTGACTATTTATAGGGTAAATATAGTATAATAATATATAACACCGAGTCGTGTATTAATATTTTTAAAGAGGTAATATTATGGAACAGGTTTTAAATCAAATTCTTACAGAATTAAAGGGTCTTAATAATAAAGTTGACAACCTTGAAAAGGGTCAAGAACAGCTCATAAAGAAGCAGGAACATTTTGAGGATAAGTTGGAGCAGTTTGAAAAGAGTCAAGAGCAGTTCGCAAAAACCCAAGAAGGATTTTTAGAACGTCTGGATCGGATAGAAAGAAAATTAGATGCAGTATATGAGAAAACTGCTGAATTGACAGAATTTCGAACTGAAACCAGAGAGAGTTTAAATGTTATAAATAACAGTATTCGTTTTCTTCTTCATAAAGAAACAGAAAACGAGAGAGAAATATTCTTGTTGAAAGAGAAAAAGGCAAAATAACCGAGGTTACAATACTCGGTTATTTTGCCTAACTTGATCTTCTTTTAGGATATTTCCTTTATCTTTGTGTTCTTAAATCAAAACTGAATCCCAATCTAGGTAAAAATAAAATTCAATTTCTTTTGTCGAAGGAAAGAACCTACTACTTTTTGTAGTAAGCAATTCACAATTTGGTCTCAGAAAAAGAGATAATAAATGTTCAAAAAATTATTCGCATTGGTGTAAATTTTATAATAATTCATAAATTTATATTTTATATATTGTTTTTAGAGATAGATTCGCATGAATCTATATTTTTTTTACGATGATTGTAATATTAAATGTAATATAATATTTATCGGTTATCTATATAAAAACACAAAATAGAGGAGTTTAGCAATGGACGTATGCTATAAAAAACTATTTAAGTTATTGATTGATAAGGGAATGAATGACCTGTACCCGGTTTGCTGGACACGCAGTTAAGTTGGTATAATAATATCAGAAAGGGCGTGCAACAGTTGGCAAAAAGGAGAAAGAGGTATACTAAAGAATTCAAGCAAAGTCTTGTAAGTATGATATGTGAAGAAGGTAAGAGTGCAATAGCAATAGCAGAGGATGTTGGAATTCATGTAAATACGCTATACAGATGGGTTAGTGAATTTAAAGATCACGGTAAAGATGCTTTC
>JAAYTO010000287.1 GCA_012523755.1 Clostridium sp.
AATGCATAACCAGCCAAACTTTCCAGAAAGAAGTTCACTAAATTAAAAGTATGAGGATTTCACATTGACCTTCAAAGCAAGTAAACCAATAAAATAACAGGATGAAGAGATCATTGCCAACTTTTACTTGACACAAACTTAGGGTATATCCAACTAACTTTTGGAAAAAAATTATGCTATAATAAAAGTATAGAAATACCCCTTTAAAATTTTTTTAGTGCGTATTTCTATTAAAGGAGTGAAAATGCTTGTTTGTAAACCATGCTGATAAAAGGGTTATTAGAGCGGATATTAACTCTACTGCACGCGTAATAAGAAAAATTCAAGATGGGGATTTAGAATTAAAGGAAGAGTTTATTAAAGATAATGTGCCTTATATTGTAAGAACGATATCGAATGTATTGGGGACTGTGGTGGATGATAAAAACAGTGAAGAATTCAGTATAGGACTATTGGCTTTCAATGAAGCAATTGATAGATATGATCCTGTAAAAAACGACAATTTTTTTCAGTACTCCTTTATGGTTATAAAAAGCAGGTTAATTGATTATGTTAGAAGGAACAGCAAGCATAACAAGGTTTTGCCATTCTCTTATGTTGAAGACTCCATTCATTTTGAAGATAAATTTTTATCCTGTGATTCATTCAGGCAATTTGAAAATATTGAAGTAAGGCAGGAACTAGAAAGTTTTGAAGAGAACCTGAAACAGTTTGGAATTTCTTTGAAGGAACTGGCATCATCTTCCCCTAAACGTAGGGATTCAAGGCTTTTGTTAATTAAAATTGCCAGAATAATTGCCAGTAACAATGAGATGTATGAAAAGTTGGTTGTAAAAAAATATATACCCTTGAAAGAATTATTAAAATATATAAAGGTTAATAACAAAACTATTCAAAGAAACAGGAAATTTATAATAGCTGTTAGTTTGATTCTGAGAAGTAACTTGTACGACTTGAAGGAATATATACTGGGCTTCGAAAAGGAGGGAAAGTATGAATAACATAGGGACAATTATAAAAATAGATGGAAAAGAAGCCATTGTAATGACCGATGATTGTGTCTTTAAAAAAGTAAAAAGAGTAGACAATATGTATTTGGGACAGAAGATACTTGTCGGTGATAAAGACCGAACCTGTCACAATAAGAAAATAAATCATTATATAGGAGTTTTGGCGAGTGTAGCGGCGGTATTTTTGGTGCTTTTTTCGTATTTTGTTTTTAATCAACGAAATGGTATTTATGCGTATGTTGATGTTGATATAAACCCTAGTTTTAGGTTTTTAATTAACAGCAAAGGGAAAGTTGAGGCGGTAAATCCTATAAATGATGATGCTGTGAATATAATAAAGGATTTGGATTTTGAAGGAAAGCTTTTGAAAGAGGCAATTTTATTATTAATTGATGTCTCAAGAGAACAAGGCATTATTGATGACAGTAAAACAAATCATATTTTAATTTGTGCTGCCATAAACCAAAACTATAGCGGAAAGAACAAGGATATACGGTTAGGGGAGGAAGGAATTGAAGAACTGCTATATGATATAGGAACAGATATAGATAAGGTTTATAATGAAGTAATTCAATCCGAAACAATACAGGTTTCATCGAAATACATGGAAATATCAGAGGATAATAATATTTCCATGGGGAGATGCTTGGTTTACGAGAAGGTAAAGAAAATGGGTTTTGATTTATCGATGGAGGAACTGAAAACCGATAGGCTTGCTGATATACTGGAGAAGCATAACATTGATTTTAGCGACTTAGAGGGGGTAGTTTCGAAGGGATCTGCGACACCTGAAGATCAACTGATATCAACATCAGAACCAATATTGACACCGACACCGGCATCAATGGAAAGAACTACACAAATCACGGAACCATTATTAACACTCACCCCTACGGGCAGCACCGAATCGGCGATAACATCAACGGCAACGCTGAAACCGACTGAGGCAGTTACGAAAAAACCAACAATGACATCAAAAACGACACCGACAGGTAAACCAACAATAATACCTTCGGCAACTCCAACGCCGAGACCGACTCCGTCACCTGTGAAAAACGGGAACGGCAGCGGACTTAGGGGAGAATACTATGATAATATGGATTTAACTATGCTTAAGTTTACAAGAGTTGATCCTGTTATTAATTTCGAGTGGGGTGAGGGTTCACCAGCTGATGCAATTAATGTGGATTCTTACTCTATAAGATGGACAGGCAAGGTTGAACCCCGGTATTCGGAAACATACACTTTCCATACCTGTACCGATGACGGAGTAAGGCTCTGGGTAAACGGCATCCTTTTGATTAATGAATGGAAAAGTCAATCACCCACCGAATACAGCGAAAAGATTGACCTTGAGGCGGGTAAGAAGTATGAAATTAAAATGGAGTATTATGAGCATAGAAGGGGTGCATCGGCAAAGCTTATGTGGTCAAGTTTGAGTCAGGAAAAGGAGATAATACCATCAAGTCAATTGTACCCTTCAGAGGAGCCTTTGCCGCCACAACCGGACAATGGTTTGAAAGCAGAGTATTTTGGCGATAAGGAATTGAAGGATTTAAGGCTTAGCAGAACAGACGATGTTATAGATTTCGATTGGCAAAGGAATTACCCTGTCTCAGATATAAAGGAAGGAAGATTTTCAGTAAGATGGACGGGTAAAATTCAATCAAAATATACTGAGGAATATACATTCCATACACTTTCAGACGATGGAGTAAGGGTATGGATAGACAATGTTCTTATAATTGATAATTGGAAAAGGCAGGAGGACAAGGTTGAAACTACAGGAAAATTCGAATTTAAGGAAGGAAAACAGTATAATATAAAAGTTGAATATTTTAACTATGGGGGGCCTGCGTGCATGAAGCTTTTGTGGTCAAGCAGAAGGCAGGAAAAACAAGTTATACCTTCGAAATATTTGTTTACATATTAATGAGAGAAGGATACATTTAACTAAACTTTGCAAGAAGTCGCCCAACCTCTTAGGTGGGAGATGAATTGCAGATTGACATGACCTACCATTATATGTTATACTGTAATCAGTAGTAAAACATATAAGGTGGGTGAAAACATGAAATTAGACTCAAAC
>JAAYTO010000288.1 GCA_012523755.1 Clostridium sp.
ATGCATAACCAGCCAAACTTTCCAGAAAGAAGTTCACTAAATTAAAAGTATGAGGATTTCACATTGACCTTCAAAGCAAGTAAACCAATAAAATAACAGGATGAAGAGATCATTGCCAACTTTTACTTGACACAAACTTTTCACGGAAAACAATATATACTATTTATAATTTATGATATAATACTTTGTGGGAGGGATGGACATGGAAGATACGTTGAAGTTAATACTAGATAAATTAAACAGCATGGATTCAGATATTAAAGAATTAAAGAGAGATGTACTTATAATTGAAAATGAGCATGGTGCAAAACTTGATTCATTACTGGATGGTTATAAACAATTATATGAAGGGCAAGAGGAAATAAAGAAAACTTTGGAAAAGCACGAAGTCAAATTATTAAAAGTTAAACAATAATTGTAAACTAGTTAACTGACAAAAGAAGATTTGATTTTCTATTTTTTCGACCACTAAACGGCATTAAAATTTTTACAAATAACGAATGTATAATATTTGAATAGGAAAATATTAATTAAACTTCTTCATTTAATTAATGTCCCTGCAATTTAAAGTATATATGTCTTGAAAGTGAAATATTATAATTTAGGACTATTAATAGAAGTTGGAAGATGTTAAAATGAGGTTTTATGTTTTTAAAGTCAATGCACTGCTCAAGTGCACCGTTCTGGCGGCTATTGTGCTTTTGGCTGCTTTGATTGTCTACTTTTCGGAGGGAGAGGTTACGGCTGTTTTTCAGCAAAAAAGAGATCTTCCCATTTATTCTGTAGATTACCCTGAGAAAAAGATTGCGTTAACTTTTGATTGTGCCTGGGGAAGCGAGGATATACCGGAGATACTGAGTACCCTTAAGGAACATGATGTTAAGGCATCTTTTTTTATGATAGGGGTGTGGGCTGAAAAGAACCCCGATGCGGTAAAAATGATATCCGAGCATGGGCACGATGTTGCAAACCATTCTTACTCGCATTTTAGAATGGGGAGTATTGACAATGGGAAGATTAGAACGGAAATATTGAAATGCGACAGCGTTTTGGAGGAATTAACAGGAAAGAAGGTTGATTTATTCAGAGCACCCTATGGAGATTACAACAACAGTGTTATAAAAATTGCGAGGGAATTAAACCACTATACCATTCAATGGGATGTGGATTCTTTGGACTGGAAGCCGGGCATCAAACCCGAAGAGATAAAGAGCCGTATATTGAGAAATGTAAAAAACGGGTCAATCTTATTGTTTCACAATGATACGCCCCATACTGCAAAAATACTTCCCGACATAATAACTGCTTTAAAAGACAGAGGCTATGGATTTATTCCCGTATCGGAACTTATATTGAGAGAGAATTACGAAATTGACCATACCGGAAGGCAAAAAAGAAAAGATTGAAGATTCATGAAAATTATTCCATAAACTAAAAATTTTCTTTAAACTGAAGTGTTATAATTCCTCTACATAAAATTTATAAAAAGAGTACATTATAAACTTAAGTTATCAAAAGAAATGGGGTTGAATCGGTGCTGATAACAGGTATAATTGGGCAAGATGACAAGGAAAAAACAGCAAGTATAATTAATTCCATATTAAACAATTCTCAAAAGAGGGTTAGCATTCTTGAATCAAAGAACTTGTCCAGCCTAAACACAAAGCAGGCTAAGAGCTATATGGCTGAGCTAGAGAGGAATAATATCGATATACTTATATTAAAAGTCGATTTAACTGATATTATCAGTGAAATTTATGATTTTTTAAGATTTGATATTATTGTTTTTACCGATAAAGCCGATGAAATAAGTGGACATGATAACCAACTTCATATGGAATTAATGAGAAAAGCATTTTCATTGCTAAAGGAGAAGGGAATAGCGATAGTAAATGCTGATGATAATAATTTGAACCAGTTCTTTCAGGGAATAAAGCATTATATTGTAACCTATGGTTTCAATCTGAAAGCCAGTATCACGACATCAAGCATAGGAGACCTTGTGGCTAAAGACAATATTTTATGTTGCTTACAAAGGAGAATTCATGCAAAAAATGGTATGGTTATTGAGCCCCAGGAGTTTAAGGTAAAAACCAGCATTGAAGGTGTTGATCCCAACGATGTTTTAGCGGCTGCTACTTTTGCCTTAATTAATGGCATAGACCTGAATGAAATTAGTAAATAGTTCTTGATAGGATAATTATGTGAAAAAGTGCTTTCGGGGATTTTCAAGTCGAAAAATATATAATATAATATTAATTAGTTTCGTAAAATGCTGGGCAAAGAATAAAGAACGGGTATTTTAATTAACCAAAGACTTGATATGCCAAAAGGAATAGAATATGCTATTATGGATTTAGAGATAAACAGGAGGTTCTTTTGAAAGAACGCATGCATCCGCACCGGATTCCTTTCTTTGGGAAAGTTGATTATATTGTTGAGCTTTATTGACGGTATATTTATATAAAATAATTAGTTTCATTCAGGAAATAACTACAAAATTGGCTAATGTAGTAATAAATTAATTCTAAAAGGCAGCTTAGTTGAATAAACATTACATTAGATAAATTTTTGGATATACGTAAGAAGCCTAAGAGAGGAGTGTGGGGGTCGGATGGTCGGAAACATCATTGAGAACAACATGGTGACCATTTCCGGTAAAATAGTATCAGAAACAAAATTTAGTCATGAGGTTTATGGTGAAGGGTTTTATACTTTCACTTTAGAGGTACCAAGACTAAGTGAGAGCTATGACAGGATTGCCGTCACTGTTTCAGAGAGATTAGTTTCAAGGGAAAAACTGGAGATAGGCAAATTTATTGAGATTGAAGGGCAATTCCGTTCATACAATAATTATAACAATGATGCGGGAAGTAAGCTCATTCTCACGGTATTTGCCAGGGAGGTTAACTTTTATGAGGATGAGAGGAAAATAAAAAATCCAAATCAGATTTATTTAAATGGATTTATATGCAAAAGACCAATATACAGAACTACTCCTTTCGGTAGGGAGATTACAGATATATTATTGGCTGTTAACAGGCCATACAACAAATCTGATTATATACCTTGCATTTGCTGGGGTAGAAATGCTAGGTATGCGTCCGGGCTCGAGATAGGGGATAATATCAAAATATGGGGAAGGATACAGAGCCGCGAATACCAGAAAAAGCTTGAAAACGGCGATGTAATTACAAAAGTGGCTTATGAGGTATCGGTCTCCAAAATGGAAGTTTGTGCCTCTGAAAAGGAAGAACTTTCGGATGATGAGGATGATATTTAGGGTTGTGTAAAATAAGCTTATTAATTTGTATTTAAAGGTGGCTGCCGGGCAGACCACCTTTAAATATGTTGCAAGGCTTGGATGGTATGCTAAAAAACGTTGAGCTTGATGCTATTAGAGCTATTATGCAGTGGGATTGGACTATTATGCAGAGGAATTGAGTTTTGGTGAGTGGTGATGATTTTGTGACTAAGAAGTTTTTTGTTTTTGCTTTGAGCATTATAATTGTTTTTTTGTTTACTTCATGCACTTATTCCGATGTTGCTCCTTTTGAGTCAAGGGATTATATAATGGGAACGGTGGTGATTCAAAGAATACACCACAATGAAGCAGAAAGGATCAGTGGGGAGGTGAACGAAAGAATTGCTGAAATTGAGGCGAAGATGACTATAAACAAGCCCGGAGGAGAAATAAACCTTCTAAACGATGCATCGGGAGAGGGTTATGTAGTGCTTGGGGACGACACTCTTTATGTGCTGGACAAGGCTAGGTACTTTTCGGATGTCAGTAATGGTGCGTTTGATGTTGCTGTAGGACCTCTTGTAAAGGCATGGGGGATATGGTCGGAAAACCCTAGAGTGCCAAGGGAAAGTGAAATTGATGAGCTTTTGAAGCTGGTGAATTATAAAGATGTTTTGATAGAGAAGGATAATGACCGGGCAATGCTTAAAAAAAGCGGACAGGTTGTGGATGTAGGAGGAATTGCCAAAGGATATGCGGCAGATGAAGCTATAAGGATATATAAAGAAAACGGAGTGGAGTCTGCATTTGTAAGCCTTGGAGGAAATGTTGCCGCATTGGGAGGCAAACCCGATGATAGCCCGTGGAAGATTGGTATTCGAAATCCGAAGGGGCCGCAGGGTTCATATATTGGTATTGTCAGTATAAAGGACGGGTCTGTGGTTAGTTCGGGGGAATATGAAAGGTTTTTTGAGGAGGATGGTGTTCGGTATCACCATATTTTAGACCCAAAGACAGGCTATCCTGCAAAATCGGATCTGGTTGGTGTTACGATTGTTTCAGACCTTTCAATAGATGCGGATGCTCTTTCAACGGCAGTTTTTGTGTTAGGCTTTGAAGAAGGTATGAGGCTTATGGAGAGGATTGATGGGGCAGAAGCAGTTTTTATTACGAAAGATGATGAAGTATATATAACTGACGGATTAAAAAGCGTTTTTGAATTTAAAGATGAGAGTAAGGAATTTGAATATGTTGAAAAAAGGTGACTTTTTTATTATTTTAATTGTTATAATAATGATAGCGGTTTCTTTTGTCGGCGTTTCAATTTATAAGGGGTGGGAAGATGACGGTCATAAAATGGCATTAATAATCCAGGACAACAAAGAGATCAAAAGGATTGATTTAGATGCTGTTGATGAGTCATGGGAGTTTACAGTTAGAGGGGACTACAGCAATACAATACTTGTGGAAAGAGGGCGGATAAGGTTTAAGGAAGCTGACTGTCCCGACAAGGTATGTGTAGATACCGGGTGGCTTTATAAAACCGGAGATATGGCAGTGTGTCTTCCTAACAGAATTATGATAAAAATTGAAGGTAAGCCGGAAGACGTTGACATAGTAACATATTAGAAAAAGGCATAAAAAGATTGGGGTAGAAAGTGAGTAGTGTAAAAAAGACTGTTTTGCTTGGACTTTTGATTTCGCAGGCATTAGTTTTATCGATAATTGAATCATGGATACAGATACCTGTGCCTGTACCTGGAGTAAAGCTTGGACTTGCCAATATTATAACTGTCGTGGTTATTGTTTATTTCGGATTTAGAGAGGCTTTGACGGTAGTTGTTGTAAGATGTGTTTTAACCTCCTTTTTCGGCGGTGGAGGCTGGATGTTCTTTTTCTTCAGTGCTGCCGGAGGGATATTAAGTACCATGATTATGTCGATTCTATATAAAACAGGACGCAACAAATTCAGTTTAACAGGAATAAGCATTGCCGGGGCAATAACTCATAATATTGGACAATTGCTTGTGGCAGTTTTTTTCATGAGGGATCTAGCTGTGGCGGTTTATCTTCCGGTACTTCTCGTTTCAGGATGTATAATGGGCTTTTTTGTAGGATTTGTCAGTAATCTATTGGTAAATGCATTAAAAAAGACAAAGATGTATTGACATAAAAATCAAAACAAAGCAAAACTGTTTTATTATGCTTGTTTCTAGAAAAAGCAAGTTATTAATTGTATGTAAAATATTAATAAAATAGGCTTGAAAACATTGGTGATTTATATTATCGTATAATTATAGAGTATAATATAAAGAAGGGATAGATGCTGATGATTAAGGTAGTATGTGGTAAAAAAGGTGTGGGAAAGACAAGAACTCTTGTGAATTCTGCAAACAATTTTCTTTCTTCAGCTTCGGGTGACATAGTTTTCATAAGTGGAAAAAGGCAGTTAATGCACGAATTGAGCCATAGGATTAGATTGATAAACTTATCTGAATTTCCAGTCAACATCAGCAATTCCTGTACTTTTCTCGGTTTTATCTGCGGAATAATTTCTGCGAATTATGATATTAAGGGGATGTATATCGATGATCTTGTGGATATTGTCAAAAATGTTCCTGAAGGGTTGAAAGAGATGTTTGATGGCATGAAAGACATCTCAGCAAAATTTAATATCGATTTTCATGTTTCTATTGAAGGGGATCCCGATTCCATGCCGGATTATGTGAAGGAGTGCTATTAAAGGCTGGAAGAGGGATTTGTTCTTTATAAGCAAAAATGATAAAACCGAAAACATATTAAAGCTTAAGGGGCAGGGTAACTCTTATGCTTTTACAGGATTAAAGAGTACTTATTAAAAGTCGGATAAAACCAATGAATTTATCCGGCTTTTTTAGTGGGATTTCACAAACAGAGGTGTATATTGTTGGTATATATTGCTTAAGTGAAGAAAAATGTGGAAGAAACATTGTGAAGCTTAAGTTTCTGGAACATTTTTCTTCACATTTATTTAAAACACCAACGAAACAGTTTTTATTTGCTTTATAGACAAGGGTGTTGTTATAATATATTAATGCCATAGAATTAAGAGTTCAAGGAATAATATATAAAAAAGGTGTAGGGATGAAAAACATTGCTTCTGTTGCAATAAAAAACTCAACAAGGAAATTCGATAGGGAGTACCACTATATAATCCCCGATGAGCACATCGGTAAATTGGTTCCGGGGGTTAGGGTTCTTGTGCCTTTCGGTAAGTCAAACAGGCTTGTGGAGGCTTATGTTCTTGGTACGTGTGAGAAGGCGGATGTGACACAGCTTAAACAGATAGACAGAGTGCTTGATGAAAAGCCTGTCCTGAATGATAACATGATAAAATTGGCACAGTGGATGAAAGACAGGTATATCTGCACCTATTCCGATGCGATAAAGTGCATGATTCCACCGGGAATAGGCGTAAAAAGCACTAAAACAATCAAGCTGAAGAAAAGCCAAGGTATGCTCAAAGGAACTAAAAAAAAGATAATAGACTGTTTGTGTGAGCATGAAGGGGAAATGGATTTAGAGGAACTTAAGAGCTTGGCTAAAGCAAAGATTTTGTCCAAGCATATAGACAGTCTTGCACAAGAAGGGTATATAGAGGTTTTAGAAGAGTTTACTGCCCGCGTAAGGGAAAAGCAAATAAAGGTAGCATACCTGATAAAACCTGAAGACGAAGTGATTTATGACATAGAAAGCAATAAAATTAAAAATATAAAACGGATACGAGTTCTTGAGATGCTTCTTGAAAACGAATATATTGCGGTCAATGATATAATAAAGTTTGTCGGCATTTACCGTGGGGGATTGGAAACCCTTAAAAAGCACGGATATATTGATTTTATGGATGTGGAAGTAACCCGGGATCCTGTGGGGGACAGGAGTTATGAAAAAACCTGTCCTTTAGATTTAACCCTTGAACAGAGGAGTGCTGTTGACCAGGTGACAGGGATGATGGACTCGGGAAGCTTTAATGAGGTATTGCTCCATGGTGTTACAGGAAGTGGAAAAACCGAGGTCTATCTTCAATTGATAGACCATTGTATAAATATGGGCAAGAAGGCTATTGTGCTTGTTCCGGAGATATCCCTAACTCCCCAGATGGTGGAAAGGTTTAAGGGCAGGTTTGGAGATGATGTTGCTGTAATGCACAGCAGACTTTCTCTAGGTGAAAGGTATGACCAGTGGAGACTCATAAGGGATGAAAAAACTAAGGTTGTGGTAGGGGCAAGGTCTGCCGTATTTGCACCTTTTGAAAACCTCGGACTTATAATAATTGATGAAGAACATGAAAATTCGTATAAATCGGAAATCGTGCCCAAATACCATGCTTCCGATGTTGCAAGACAGCGTTGCTTATATGAAAATGCCGTACTTTTACACGGCTCGGCTACTCCTTCGGTGGAAACCTATTATCGGGCTAAAGCCGGAGAAATTGAGCTTCTTGAAATGACAAAAAGGGCCAACAATATGCTTCTGCCAAAGGTAGAGGTTATTGATATGCGGATGGAGATGAACAATGGTAACCGGTCGGTATTCAGTGAAAGACTGAAAACCGAGATTATGGAGAATATTAATAAAGGGCAGCAGACCATTGTTTTTTTAAACAGGAGGGGATACGCATCCTTTGTACTGTGCAGAAGCTGCGGCTATGTTTTAATATGTCCTCATTGTAATGTTTCTTTGACCTATCACTCCCATGAAGAAAGGGTTATCTGTCACTACTGTGGTTTTACCGTTAAAAATCCTGCTGTATGTCCGAAATGTAAAAGCAATCACATAAGAAATTTTGGCACGGGAACGCAAAAGATTGAAGAAGAGGTAAAAAAGCAGTTTGAAAATTGCAGTGTCATAAGGATGGATATGGATACAACGACAGGGAAGAATTCTCATGAAAAAATACTAAGAAGATTTCGTGAGGATAATATAAATATTATGGTGGGCACTCAAATGATTGCCAAGGGGCATGATTTTCCAAAGGTTACTCTGGTGGGAGTACTTGCTGCAGACAGTATTTTAAATACAGGGGATTTCAAAGCAACGGAGCGGACATTTCAGTTGATTACACAGGTTGCAGGAAGGGCAGGTAGAGGGAAACTTCCGGGAAGGGTAATAATTCAGACATACAATACTGAAAACTACAGCATTGTCTGTGCCTGTGATCAAGACTATAAATCCTTCTTCGAAAAGGAAATTCTAATCAGAAGGAAGCTTGAGTATCCACCGTTTACAAACCTTGCTTCTTTGGTACTGAGTGGATTAAATGATAAAATGGTTTTAAGCAGAGCGGTTTTTGTAAAGGGTGAAATTAATAAATACTTAGAAGGCTTGAATGTCCGAGCCCAGGTTTTAGGTCCTTCGAGAGCTCCTTTGTCGAAGATTAAGAACAAATACAGATGGAGAATAGTAATAAAGTGCAAAGAAATAAATAAACTTATAACTGTGTTGACGAATACGGTAGACAGCTATTATTCGAGCACCGGGAAAAATTCTGTCGCTTTGAGTGTGGATATAAATCCGGTCAATATGTTATAATATGTTATAATACGTAGAATAGATTTAGAATCGAATAGTGAAAAAAGAACATGGGGGAATATAATAATGGCTATAAGGTTTATAAGAGAAGACGGGGACGAGGTTCTAAGAAAGAAATCAAGGGAAGTAGATGTAATAGACGATAGAATTAAAACCCTTTTAAGTGATATGGCAGAAACTATGTATGCTGCTAGTGGTGTGGGTTTGGCGGCACCTCAGGTGGGTATCTTAAAAAGGGTGGTGGTTATTGATGTGGGAGAAGGTCTTTTGGAGTTGATTAATCCTGTTATTGTGAAGCAGGATGGGGAACAGGTTGATGTGGAAGGATGCCTGAGCGTACCCGGGGTTGCCGGTGAGGTTAAAAGACCTGCAAAAGTTTTGGTGGAAGCCTTAGACCCCAAAGGAGAAAAAATCACAGTAGAGGGTCAGGGACTTCTGGCAGTAGCACTTTGCCATGAAATAGACCACCTTGATGGGGTATTGTTTACTGACAAGGTAGTAAGGTTTATTGATACGAATGAGATGAAAAAAGGATAATGAATTTATTGTATAAATGAGGTGACAGCTTTGAGGATAGTATTTATGGGGACTCCGGAGTTTGCACTTCCAAGCCTTGAAATGCTTGTAAAAGAAGGGTATGACATTGCGGCGGTTATAACTCAGCCTGATAAACCCAAAGGCAGGGGAAAGAAGCCGTCAATGCCGCCGGTGAAGGAGTATGCAATTAAAAATAATATTAATGTTTTACAGCCTGAAAAGGTAAAGACCCAGGAATTTGAGAAAACTATAAAAGATTTAAAACCGGATCTGATGGTTACGGTGGCTTATGGAAAGATTCTACCAAAGGCTATTTTGGATGTTTGTCCCTATGGTTGTATAAATGTTCATGGGTCTCTTCTTCCGAAGTATAGGGGAGCGGCTCCGATTCAATGGGCGATAATCAACGGGGAGAAGACCAGTGGAATTACAACAATGTATACTGATGTGGGTATGGACACGGGAGATATGCTTCTAAAGGCTGAAATAGAGATTCCTGATGATATGACGGCCGGTCAATTGCATGACCGTCTTGCGTTATTGGGGGCAGATGTTTTAAAAGACACTTTGCTCAAGATTGAAAAAGGAGAACTCGAACGTATTCCTCAAAAAGAGGAGGAAGCTACATATGCACCGATGCTTTGTAAGGCTTTGGGTTGTATCGATTGGTCAAAATCTTCAAGGGAGGTTCATAACCTTGTAAGGGGCACAAATCCTTGGCCGGGTGCGTGTACCCAGTATAAGGGCAAAATGATGAAGGTGTGGGCTACTTCAGTATTTAATGATGAAAAGCACGGCCACAAACCCGGAACCATTCTGAAAGTTGAAAGGGAAAGGTTAATTGTTGCCTGCGGTTTGGGAATGGTTGAGATAAGAGAGGTTCAGTTTGAATCATGCAGGAGAATGTGTATAGGGGATTTTATTTGCGGACATAGAATGGACGAAGGTGAAGTTCTTGGATAATCCTATTAAGAGATTTGTTTCCGTAACAGGAAAGATAGTTGTTTTATTTTTGGTAATTTTAGTTGTCTTTGGGTTCCTATACAATTACTCAACAATAAGGACATATAACTCCATACTATTTATTTTGATTTTACTGACAATAATAATAACATTATATTATTTGATTTTATCTCTAGCGATAATTTATGTTTATAGACGTAAGGAGGCAGGGAAATTAACACTATATATAGCGAGAACGGGCTTAAAAGTCCTTCTTCCCCAGGTTATTTTTTTTGAGGGGATACAAAAGAACAATAAGGACAACATAAGAAAGTTCTATGTCGAATTTAATAATTTATTGGTGGGTAAAATGGGCAAAAAATATGCCCCTGAAGATATATTGATACTGCTGCCCCATTGTTTACAGAATTCCGAATGCGGGTATAAACTAACAAATAATATAGAGAATTGCAGAATGTGTGGCAGGTGCTCTATTGGTGCTATTATTAAGGTCTGCAATGAAAGGGGTGTTCCGGTGCATGTAGTTACAGGAGGGACAGCTGCAAGAAACATTGCATCAAAGCATAAACCGAAGGTTATACTTGCTGTGGCATGTGAGAGGGATTTGACCAGCGGAATTGCTGATGTGGGCAATATACCTGTTATTGGTATAATTAATGACAGACCCAACGGACCGTGTTATAATACTGTTGTAGATATTAATGAATTTAAAAAGAGGCTTGATGATATTATACTTAATAAAATAGCCGATTAAGGAGGTTTTGTATATGTACTTTGATGTTTATTATTTGATTTTTGTTATTCCAGCACTTATATTTTCTTTGTATGCACAATTTAAAGTAAAGAGTGCCTTTAACAAATACAGCCGTATCCGCAACACCAGCGGAATGACCGGTGCTGACGTTGCAAGGGCAATTCTTGACAGAAGCGGGCTTCATGGTGTAATGGTCGAGGGGGTTGCCGGAGACCTTACGGATCACTACGATCCGAGGACAAGGGTTGTGAGACTTTCCCAGTCGGTTTACGGCAGTAATTCCATTGCAGCCCTAGGGGTTGCCGCCCATGAAACCGGGCATGCCATTCAGCACAGTGAAGGCTATGGTCCCTTGGTTTTAAGGAGCACTTTGGTACCTGTGGCACGGATTGGGTCATCCCTTGGATTTCCTCTTGCCATATTGGGATTGGCTTTTAGCTTTTCTTTTCTTGTTAATGCAGGGATTATATTGTTTGCGTTGGCGGTTGCATTTTATATAATTACATTGCCGGTGGAATTGAATGCCAGCAGAAGGGCTATTCGCACCCTTGAGGATACGGGCATATTGAATTACAATGAAATTGACCCGGCAAAGAAGGTGCTAAGAGCTGCGGCTATGACCTATGTTGCTTCCGCGGCTGTTGCTGTGGCAAACCTTCTGAGGCTGCTTTTACTTTTGAGAAGAAGAAGATAATGGCTATGACGGTGGATAAACCAAGGGAAACAGCATTAAAAATACTGTGCGATATAAATGACAAGGGAGCATACTCCAATATATCGCTGAATAAATATTTAAATGATCGAGAGCTTCGGGACATAGACCGGAGCTTTATCACTGATATTGTTTACGGTACGTTGAACCGAAAGCTTACCATTGATTATTTTATTGAGAGGTATTCTTCAGTAAAAATTAAAAAGCTTTCACCCTGGATATTGAACATTTTGAGGATGGGCATTTATCAGTTGCTTTTTACCGACAGGATACCGGTGTCGGCTGCATGCAACGAAAGTGTCAGGCTTGCCAAAAAGTACGGGCATATGGCCAGTAGCCGGTATGTCAATGCCGTTTTAAGAAACATTGCAAGGAGCAGGGATAACCTGCCGTATCCTGACAAAGACAGGGAACTTTTGGCTTATCTGTCGGTAAGGTATTCTCATCCCCAATGGATGGTGGAAGAATGGCTTGAACGTTTTAGGGAGGAGTTTACAGAAGGACTTTTATTGGCCAATAACAAAGTACCTCTTTTTACTGTAAGGACAAACACATTAAAAATCTCAAAAGAAAATCTTGTAGAGCTATTGGCCGGGGAAGGCTTTGAAGTAGAGGATGGCAAATATTTAAAGGATGCTATAATAATAAAGAACCCTGTCGCGGTACAAAAGATGGAAGCCTTTAGAAAGGGTTATTTTCAGGTGCAGGACGAGAGTTCCATGTTGGTATCAAAAGTGTTAGACCCAAAACCGGGTGAAACCGTTCTGGATGTTTGCAGTGCACCGGGAGGGAAATCAACCCATATAGCACAGCTTATGAAAAATGAGGGTACATTGATATCCAGAGATGTCCATGAGCATAAAATAAAGCTGATTGATGAGGCGAAAAACAGGTTGGGAATGGATATAATCAAAACAGAGGTTTTTGATGCTACAACCTTGGACAGAGGACTTGTTGGAAAGATTGACAGGGTTCTGGTGGATGTTCCGTGTACCGGGTTGGGTATAATAAGAAGGAAGCCGGATATCAAATGGTCAAGAAGTTCAGGAGATAAAAAAGAGATAGCAGCTCTTCAGGAGAGAATTCTATCTGTGGCCTCTAAATATGTGAAAAAGGGTGGAGTGCTTGTTTACAGCACCTGTACCATTGAACCGGAAGAGAATGAAGAGAGGGTAGAAAGATTTATTAAAGAAAACGGGGATTTCTATTTGGAGGATTTATCCGGGTTGATTCCGCAAACACTGAAAAAAGAGGGTCTTAATAAAGGATATTTACAGTTGTATCCGAATATTGACGGTGTTGACGGATTTTTTATTGCCAGAATGATAAGAGGGAGTTAGTTTAATGGAAGATAAATTGGATCTTCTCAGTATGACGATAGATGAGCTTGAAGATTTGGTTCTGAAGATGGGGCATAAAAAGTTCCATGGAAAGCAGATTTTTCAATGGACAAACAAGGGGATTAAGGACATTGATGAAATGTCAAATCTTTCAAAAGAGCTTAGAAATCGACTCAAGGAGAGGACATATATAAACAGGCTCGAAATTGTTAAAAAACTTGCTTCAAGTATTGATGATACCACAAAGTACCTTTTCAGGCTTATGGACGGAAGTGTAATTGAAAGTGTTCTGATGAAGTATCAGCACGGTTATAGTGCATGTATATCTTCACAGGTGGGTTGCAGGATGGGCTGCAGGTTTTGTGCCTCAACCGGTGCCGGGTTTATGAGAAATCTTGCCCCGGGAGAGATGTTGGATCAGATTATATCTATTCAGATGGATGTGAAGCAAAGAATAGGTAATGTAGTAATAATGGGTATAGGAGAGCCTTTAGACAATTATGATAATGTTGTGAAGTTCTTAAGGCTTGCTAATAATGAGGATGGCCTGAATATCGGAGCAAGGCATATTTCGGTTTCAACATGCGGTCTTGTCCCCCAAATTCTTCGGCTGTCAAAGGAAAACTTACCGGTTACATTATCCATTTCCCTTCATGCCCCAAATAATAATACTAGAGATAAAATTATGCCTGTAAATAAAAGGTATTCTATTGACAAATTAATTGAAGCATGTAAGATATATACTGAGACCACTAATCGAAGAATAACTTTTGAATATGCTTTGATTGATGGTGTAAATGACTCGAAAGATAATGCATTAGAGCTGGCTGGGCGTTTAAAAGGCATGTTGTGCCATGTCAATCTTATACCGGTGAACACCGTTTCCGGTACAGATTTTAAAAGAAGCACGAAAGAAAAAACAGCGAGGTTCAAAGAAGTTTTAGAAAAGCACGGTGTTGAAACTACGGTAAGGCGGGAGCTGGGAAGTGATATAAATGCTGCATGCGGACAGCTTCGAAGAGGTCTTGTGGACGAGAAGCGTTTATAAATGTTATAATAAATAAAATGAATGTAAAATGGTTTTTTCTTAACATATATTTGTAACATATAGTTGTTGATTAAAGCATTATATTAGCTGACCTGGGGAGTGGTATGGTGAGATTTGCCGCAAAAAGCGATAGAGGAAAAGTTAGAGAACTTAATGAAGACAGTTACAGATTAATAACAGGACATTCGAATGTGCCTGATGCCTTTATTGTTGCCGATGGAATGGGCGGACACAGTTCCGGAGAAGTTGCAAGCGGTATGGCTGTTGAGTTTGCAGAACAGTACATATTAACACATCCTGAAGTATTCTCTCATGAAGAAAGTGTTTTATCCGGTATTAAAAAGTTAATGGAAGAAGCAAACACAGCAATATTTACCAAGGCTTCAGAGTCGCAATCGAATTTTGGTATGGGTACCACCTTTATTACTGTTGTAATGCTGAACAACAAAATGTATATTGGTCATGTAGGAGATAGCAGAGTATATTTGATTAGAGATGGTGTAATTGAAAAAGTAACAACAGATCACTCCTTTATTGAGGAATTGATAAAAAACGGTTCATTGACACGGGAAGAAGCTGAAAACCACCCAAAAAAGAATGTTATTACAAGGGCTTTAGGGTGTGATCAGGAGATTTTGGTGGATACTCTTACCGTGGAAGTGAAGGATGAGGATATCTTTGTTTTGTGTACTGATGGACTAACTAATATGTTAAGAGAAGACGAAATTTTGGATATAATATTAAAAAGCGAAGACCCTGAGACAGCATGCAATGAACTGGTACATTGTGCAAATGAAAAGGGTGGAGAAGACAATATTACTGTTATTATTATTAAAAACAGTTAAAAGTATAACAAAACATGGGAGTTAAATGTAAATTGTTAATGCTATAAGATGCAGAGGTGCTGATATGGTAGGTCAAATATTAGGTAACAGATACGAATTGATTGAGAAAATCGGTGGGGGCGGCATGGCCCTTGTATATAAGGCTAAATGTAGACTGTTGAACAGGTTTGTTGCTATTAAGATTTTAAGACCTGAATTTATAAACGACGAGGAATTTTTAAAGAGGTTTCGTATAGAAGCCCAGGCTGCAGCTAGTCTTTCCCATTCCAACATTGTATCCATATATGATGTGGGACAAGAGGATGACATACATTATATCGTAATGGAATATGTGAACGGAATAACTTTAAAGGATTATGTGGAGCAAAAGGGTCCTCTCGATTGGAAGGAAGCGGTAAA
>JAAYTO010000289.1 GCA_012523755.1 Clostridium sp.
GAGGCTTGTTGTCAAGAGGATCGTGGAATAAATGTGTGGAACTATGTTGCATAGTAAAAAAGTGGGTTTTTAATGCATAACCAGCCAAACTTTCCAGAAAGAAGTTCACTAAATTAAAAGTATGAGGATTTCACATTGACATTCAAAGCAAGTAAACCAATAAAATAACAGGATGAAGAGATCATTGCCAACTTTTACTTGACACAAACTCATTAATGCCCCCCTTTGATTTATGCATATTTTAATGATATAATCAAATTGAATACGAGAATTTTTTCATAGCAATAACTCTGATTTATTCTTACTCTGATAATCTGTCTATTTATCCCATATGTTATCAGGTTATTTTTTCATACACTTTTTTTTAGCAAGGGAGTTGATAAATTGGTAGATGAAAGTACTTTAATTTCGAATACTTTAAATGGCGATATACAGTCATTTGCTTTACTTGTACAAGCTTATCAGGGCCAGCTGTACAATTTTATATATAAAATGACAAAATCTAAAGAAGACACTGAAGATATTCTGCAAGATGTATTTGTTAAAGTATATAATAATTTATATAAATATAATAATAATTACCGTTTTTCCACTTGGATTTATACCATCACCCTCAACACAATAAAATCAGCATTTAAAAAAAGAAAACTCAGACCTGCCAGTCATAGTATAGATAATTTGATTGATGAAATTCCAAGCCTAGAGGACAGTCCTGAACTACTAATAGAAGTTAAGGAGTACTATAAGGAAATAATTGAGGTCATAGATAGCCTTAAAGAAAAACAAAAGACAGCTTTTATATTAAGGTATCTAAAGGACTTTTCCTATAAAGAAATTGGGAAAATTATGGGTATCTCACAGGAAGCTGCTAAAATGAAAGTTCATAGAGCAAAATCCATACTTGCCCAGAAGATAACAAACATGGGAAGGAAAGGTGATTTTAAATGAAATGTAGATATTTGGGGGATATAATAAATTGTGATGTGGACTCTTTGTGTGATGAAAAATCTGATAAAATTAAAAAGCATATAATCACTTGCAAAGACTGCAGAAATTATTTAGGAGCACTTGGGTTATCCAAAAATTATATTGCCAAAGAGCCAAAAATGGATAGATATTTTTACATGAAGGTTATTAACGCTGTGGATGCTGATAGATATAAGAAACCAAAACTAACTTTTAGGGTTCTGTCATTTTTCGAAAGACTAAAACCTGCTCTGAAAACATCTTTTGGAACCTTGGCAATCTTTGTGTCAATAGCCCTGTTACTAACCAGCGGAATATTTGATAATCTCGGTAATTTGATTGATAAAAATAACAATAACTTTTCCGACAGTGACGGCTCCACAAATTTATCCTTTTTACAAACAAAGGGGCTGGATATTGTTACTGAAGATGGCGAAATCTTCAATATCAGAGGTATTACCCTCACCAACAACTTCTGGGGCAACTGGGTCAACGGAGTATCGGAAAAGCTACAGAGTGAAGGCAAGGAACCTATTGTACGCCCCCTTGTACAAGATGACTGGGTACTAAAAGAAGATGATTTTGAACGTATTAAAAGCCTAGGCTGCAACACAGTTTTATACGACATCAATTATCAGCTTTTTGCAGAAGATAATCCCAATAGAGAGGATAATATTGAAAGGCTGAAAGATCATATAAGGCGTTTTTCCTCAATGGATATATATACTACCATTATGTTGATGGCTCCTCCCGGATTGGATTCAGCCAATGATATTCGCGAAAAGTACAAACATGGTTCAATCCGTTTAAAATCCGTATTTGAAGATGACACATACTATGAACAGTGGGTAAACATGTGGAAGTATTTGGCTAATGAACTAAAAGACTTTAAAGGTGTAGCTGGGTATGGACTGATTAACCAGCCAAGGACTCCCTGTAATCAAGAAGGTGGAATCGAAGTATTTAAAGAACGTTTAAACAATGTATGCAAAGAAATACGTAAAATTGACAAGAAGCATATTATATTTGTGCCTGAATATAACAGCAGGGAAGCCAATCCCGGCGAATCCTATTGGAACGATGAAACCCAAAGCTATACAATAGACAAAGGTGAACAAGGTATTATTTGGGAAAGGGGTTTGGTTAAGATAGATTCGTCAAACATAGTATACCTGTTCCATTTCTTTGAACCCTACAGTTTTGTTAATGACGGTATTGGAGAGTTTGATGCCTCCAGTCTAGATTCCCAAGTAAAAAACCGTTATGAGTGGGCTAAAAACATTGGCAAAGCTCCACTATTAACTGAGTATGGAATTTCCCGGACAAACAGCGTGGAAAAGCGTGTGGAGTGGCTGGAAACCGTTCACAGTATTTTTAATAAGTACGGCATATCTGCGTCCTACTTTCAGTATAAAACTTCAGTAGGTGCTTATGTAAATATGAGGGCAGGTTTTAATTCCATATATGGAGAGTATGTCGGCTGGAAAAATGAAATCAGTTTGATACCTTTTGGATTTGCAAATGAAAACGTTGCTGGAGCTGCAAAAGAGAATCATTTTTCTGAAGCTCTTGAGAAGTATTATTTTAAAAACAATTATATTGAAACAATTTCAATACTGGACAATCAACCTGTCCTTGAATCATTACAGAATTTCTGGAAATAAGACCTTAGAGCCATTACTATTTAAAAGTGAAAGGGAACGATGACCTTTTGCTTTTGTTTTTTAAAAACGTTACCTTTGCAATTTCCGGGAGTATTAGTTAATAGGGGGATAGATGTGTTTTACTCCTTAAATATAAAATTCAAAATCTATAAGTCAGGAAAGGAGGATAGTTTTAAAGAAACTGTTATTTTTTCAACAATTTTAATTTTTTGAACGGGAGGAATAATATGAAAAAAAGAATTTTAGTGGCCTTACTGGTATTAAGTATGCTCACAGGTTTGTTTTCTTTTCAATGCCTTGGTGAGTCCAGCAGTAATTTGAAATTTGGTGCCTGGCTGGGAACCCAGCCCTCAAGATCTGTTATTAACAGTTTTCAGGAACTTCAGGGCAAAAAACTTGATATTGTACACCAGTTTATTGACTGGTCTACTGATTTTTCCTGGGTAAAATCCTATGCTGATGCTGTTTACGATAATGGTTCAATATTAATGATTACCTGGGAACCATGGGAATATAACACTGTGGCCATCAAAAACGGTAATGCAGACGCTTACATAGCCCAAATGGCACGAGATATGAAAGCCTATGGCAAGGAAATTTGGCTAAGACCTCTTCATGAGGCCAACGGAAACTGGTATCCATGGGCTATAGGATATCCCGGCAACATAAACACAAACGAAACCTATATAGCCGCCTTCAGGCGTATTGTTGACATTTTCCGTCAAAACGGTGCCACCAATGTCAAATGGATATATACTGTAAATTGTGACAATGTAGGTGATGGCACAAGCTACATGGGTTATTATCCTGGGGATAACTATGTTGACTATGCTGCAATTGACGGATATAACTGGGGCACCACTCAAGACTGGGGCAGCCGGTGGCAATCCTTTGATGAGATTTTTTCACGGGCTTATAATGCCTTATTAGCAACAAATAAGCCCATCCTTATAGCAGAATTCGCATCAACCGAAATAGGTGGAAACAAAGCTAGATGGATTACAGAAGCATACAATACCATAAAAACTTCTTACAAAAAAATATTTGCTGCCGTGTGGTTCCATGAAAACAAAGAAACCGACTGGAGAATCAATTCGAGTTCGGAAGCTCTTGTTGCATATAAAAATGCAATTGGTGCCGATTCATCAAATTCTACTCCTACTTCGACTCCTACTCCTACTCCTATTCCTACATCAACATCCTCAAGGGTTGTTGACCCCTTTGAAATGGTGGCGAAAATGGGTATGGGAATCAATCTCGGAAATACTCTCGAAGCCCCTTATGAAGGTAGTTGGTCTAAGGAAGCCATGGAGTATTATTTTGATGATTATAAAGATGCAGGCTATAAAAATGTAAGGATTCCCATAAGATGGGACAACCATACAATGAATACATACCCCTATACCATTGACAAAAACTTTTTGGATAGGGTTGAAAAAGTAGTTGATTGGTCGCTTTCAAGAGGCTTTGTTACCGTTATAAACTCTCACCACGATGATTGGATCAAGGAAAACTATAATGGAAATATAGAACGGTTTGAAAGTATATGGGAGCAAATTTCAGAAAGATTTAAAAACAAATCCGCAAATCTTTTATTTGAGATTATGAATGAACCTTTTGGAAACATCACAGATAGCCAGATAGATGATATGAACAGCAGAATATTAAAAATAATCAGAAAGACCAATCCGACACGTATTGTTATAATAGGCGGCGGTCATTGGAACAGTTATAATACCCTTGTAAACATTAAAATTCCAAACGATCCATATCTAATAGGAACTTTCCATTATTATGAACCCTATGAATTTACACATAAGTGGGAAGGTACATGGGGTACCCAAGGAGATATGGATGCTGTGGTAAGGGTGTTTGATTATGTTAAACGCTGGTCGGAACAAAACAATATACCGGTTTATCTTGGAGAGTTTGCGGTAATGGCTTTTGCTGACAGACCTTCCCGCTTGAAATGGCTTGATTTTATCAGCGACCAAGCTTTAGACCATGGCTTTGCATGTACTGTATGGGATAATGGTGTTTTTGGATCCCTAAATGATGATATGGGTATTTACAACAGAATGGCTCGTACCTTTGAACCCGAAGTGCTAAATGCCATAATGAATGAGGGTGTATATTACACTTATACCCCACAGCCTACCCAAACGCCTAAACCAAGCAAACCGCCAGTAACACCGGCAGTTGGCGAAGAAATGTTTGATGATTTTGAGGGTGTATTAATGTGGGGTTCATACTATGGTGAATCTGCTAATGCTTCATCAAGAATTACGACTGGTAAATCAGGAAAGGGTTTGGAAATCACTTACACCGGAGCAACAGACGGCTACTGGGGAGCAGCATGCAACTTGACTGACGGCGATTGGTCAAAGTGGCTTAAAATATCCTTTGATATTAAGTCCCTTGATCCTTCCAACAATGAAATCCGGTTTATGATTACTGAACAAAGCGAAGCTGGTGAAGGAGACGGAGAACATTGGATTTATTCAATAACCCCAAAAAGTTCTTGGGAAACTATCGAAATACCTTTCGACAGCTTTAAGAAAAGACCTGATTACCAGCCTCCTGGGCAGGATATGAGCAATACTTTGGATTTGGATAAGATATGTGCAATACATTTTACGTACGCTAATGGATATTCAGGAAAAATTCTTGTAGATAATATCAAGCTAATTGGTATTACTTCCGATATAACTCCGACACCTACACCTTCAATAAAACTCGGAGACGTAAACTTTGATAACGAAGTGAATTCCACAGACTTGACATTATTGAAAAGATACATCCTCAAAACTCTTAAATTTAATACAAGCACAGAAGAGGAAATGTTTAAAAAAGCAGCAGATTTAAACGAAGATAATAGTGTTGACTCCAGTGACATAACATTGTTAAAAAGGTACATCTTAAGGAAATACCCGTATAACAACTGAGTCCGAAATATATCATATATCGTAACCGATTGAATTAAATGAATATGAATCGGGTAGGAGGGAGACTGTCAGAACGAGTGTGTAAAATAAAAACTCTTTCTGGCAGTTTTTTCATTAAACTCTGAAAAAACTGTTAGGAAATTGGCAAGAATTCAAAAAACAGTTTTTTTAGGAGGATGGGAAATATGAGTAC
>JAAYTO010000290.1 GCA_012523755.1 Clostridium sp.
AAGGAGAATGCTTACAATGGACAAGATACATGATATCAGATTCCGTTTGCAACACTCTGGAATTTTAATTTGCAACTTTAGGTATTTTTATCTTACAACCAAAATAAACAGTTTGTATATGGTATACAATTATCATACCAGATTTATAAAATTTTGAAAAGTGAAAATAAAAAATTTTTATTGTCTTATTGTCAACACCGGTTTCGAATTCCCCAATTTCCCCGGCGAGAAATTCCCCACCCTGGCATAAAATTGTTTAGCTTTTATCATCCTCCTTACTAGGATATAATCCCGATCTTTTTTTATTTTTCATGCGGTAACTGGGACCGCGAATATTGACAATGGTAGCATGGTGCAATAATCTATCTAATATGGCAGTAGCAATGACGCTCTCACTAAATATATCAGCCCATTCCGTAAAGCTCTTGTTGGAAGTAAGGATAATACTCCCGTTTTCATATCGTTCGGATACGATATTGAAGAATAATGATGCTGAGAGCTTGTCTAGCGGATGGTAACCAATTTCATCGATTAAGAGAACTTTCGGACGCATATACTTTCTCATTTTCTTTTTCAGGCGATTTTCCTCATGAGCTTTCTTTAGATCAGCAATAAGTTCATCAGTCTTTACAAAATATGCAGTTGCTCCCTGGGCAATAGCTTCCATAGCAAGGGCTACTGACAAATGGGTTTTCCCCACTCCCGGTGGTCCTAAGAAAACCACATTACCAGCTTCATGCACAAACCGTAGCGTGGCCAATTCATTAATTTGCCGTTCATCTATTGATGGTTGAAATGCAAAGTCAAAATCAGCAAGGGTTTTCTGGAAGGGAAGTCGTGCCAGGCGTAACCTGGTTTTAAATGCCCGGTCTTTCTGGGCTGATAATTCATCCTCTACCAGTGAGTTCAGAAAATCAAAGTATGTTTGGTCTTTATCAGCTGCTTCTTGAAGCCGGTAGTCTAAAGTTCTGGCCATTTCTTTTAGCCCCAGTTCGATCAGGTGTTCACGCAATGTTTCGATCTGCAGCATCACTGTACACCTTCCCAGACTAGAGATTCATAATAGTCTAAAGATCTTTTTTCAACCTGGGGCGGTTGAAGCACTGTTACAGAGTTTTTCCTGCGCCGGCTGGTAACTCCTCGGCCAGGAAGTCCATAGTAATGTTCCAGTTTTTCAATTCGTTGGTAACGTTTATGTTTTACCAGTGTGTGCTGGGTGAGCATTTTCCCCTGCCAATATATTTGTAATTGGTCACCGGTAATTCTAAGTAATACATCTCGTCCAATTAACTGCCAAGGCACGGAATAAAAGTTGCATTTGTAGGAGACTAAGCAGTCACGGCTGACTTTACGCTGACAGTAATAAGCCAGGTCAAAGTCCGGGTAACCGGTATATGGCTGCAGTAACTCATTGGCCCATAGGGTAACCGGTTTTTCCAGAGTAGTAGAGTGAATGCGCACGTTAGCCTTTTCATCCCGCCACTTGTGGGCCTGGAAGTTGAGGTCTTCCAAGGAATTGAACTTGCGCCCGGGAAAGAAGTTTTCCCGGATATATCGAATAGGACGTTCCACCTTGCCTTTAGTCCGTGCCCTGTACGGGCGACAAAGCCTAGGGGTAAAATTAAAGTGAACACTGAAATCCAAAAACCGTTCGTTCCAGATGATATGGCCGTTATCATCACGCCCCAGGGTTACTGTCTTGGTGTTGTCATAAAGTATTTCTTTTGGTATGCCTCCAAAGAATTCAAAGGCATTAATGTGGCATTTTAAGAGTGTTGCAACATCCTGAGATGTGGTAAACTCTAGATAGAGCATGCGTGAGTAACTTAGTACCATAACAAAGCAATACAGGGGACGGCGTGCTCCATCTAGGTCGATGATATATCCAAAATGAGCCCAGTCTACCTGGGCCTGTTCACCGGGTCCTGTTTCATATCTTATGGTTGCTTGGGCCGTTAATACAGGCCGGTATGGCTGCATAAAGTCCATCAAAATGGTGATTTTACCTTTATAACCTTTATTTTTTATCTCATCGTAGATTACGGTGGCATTGAGTACACCTTCTTGCATTCGGGAAATAATATATTCTTTATATTCATCTAATTTGCTAGGTCTTCTCCGCTGAACTTTTTTGGGCGGGCCGTCAGATTGTATCCATTTTCTTATGGTTTTGCGGTCCCGCCCGGTTCGACGGGCAATTTCACTTAT
>JAAYTO010000291.1 GCA_012523755.1 Clostridium sp.
TTCAGAACAGCATTATTGAGCGAGATGCCAAAAACCAGGAGTTAGTACTGGAGAATTTGAAACTACAAAAGGAAATAGCGTTATTGGAGCAGTCGCTTACTCATATACAGGAAGATAATGATAAACTTCAGAATAGCATTATTGAGCGAGATGCCAGAATCCAAGATCTAATAGAAGAAAATAAGAAGCAACAGAAAAAATTGATGTTGCTAGAGAAATCACTGACTTATTTGCAGGAAGATAATGACAAGAACACAAGCATTATTGCAGAGAGGGATGCAAGGATCCAGGAGTTTATTCGGGCAAGTGAATGGCTGCATGGCGAAGTTGCTCGATGGCAATCATCTTACAATTCCATAGCTCGATCTTCATTTTGGATAATGACTAAACCACTGAGAGTATTTGTCGATGCTTTGAAATGGTTAACTAATTGTTTAATTCATAATTTCTTCACACGTAATGTAAAAAAGTTTGTCATCTCAGTTCGAAATATCGGATTTAAAAATACGTTACGTAAAGTGAAAGGTAAACTTAAAGGACAATCTGCAGTAGAAGCAGCATACATTTCAACATCCACTATTCAACCTGGAGAATGCAGTCAGAATGTCAATTTTCTTTTGAATAGCAGAATGAGAGGCATTCAACCAATTCAGACTGTTATTGTTGAGAATGGTCCAAGACGGCTAAATTTGGTGACGGATAGTATTGAATCTCATAGTCTGTTAGGTGGTGTAGCGACAGCTCTTATTGTAGCAACTGAATTTGCGAATCAAAACGACATGTCTTTGCGTATTATTACCCGTACAACGCCAGTTAATCCTGTGAACTATGAAAACATCATGAGACTAAGTGGTGTTACGGCTGCAAAGTCTGTGACATATTATTCAGATTATGATAGAGATGTTCTGGGAAATATAGCATATAAACTTGAAATTAGTGAAAATGACATTTTCTTTGCTACATCATGGTGGAGTGCGGCTGCCATTAAAGGAACATCATTACGAAAGAAATTCTTCTATATCATTCAGGAAGTAGAGACCTTCTTTTATCCGCATGGTGATGAGCATTATCTTTGTTCACAAATTATGCAGGACAAAAATATTTATTATATCATTAACTCGCATTATTTATATGAGTATTTTAAAGCTAAGGCGCCTAATATCGTGAATCATGGGGTTTACTTTGAACCAGCATTTCCTAAGACTCTTTATCAGCCTCAGCAACTTATACAAAAGAAGAAGTTTAATTTCTTTTTCTATGCACGCCCCAATAATCCTCGAAACCTTTTCAATTACGGCATTTCCCTAATAGAAAAGAGTATTGAATCAGGATTGCTGGATACAAATGAATGGGATATTTATTGTGCTGGACAAGATATTCCAGAGTTAAAGTTCAGCAATGGCTATGTTGCACGGAATCTTGGTCTTATGAGTTGGGAGGAATACGGTAAATTCCTTGGCAGTGTGGACTTGGCGTTATCCTTGATGTACACACCACATCCAAGCTATCCGCCTTTTGATGTGGCATGTTCAGGAGGTGTGGTCATAACTAACTGTTATGAGAATAAAGAGTCCTTTGAGTGGTGTAAAAACGTAATTTATTGCAGCTTGGATGAAAACCAATTTTTAGGATCAATGGAAAAAGCAATTGCACTTGCAAAGGATATACCACAGAGAATGGAGAATTTTGCGAATTCAACTATTCCAAGGGTATGGCAGGATACTTTACAGTCCACACTGGAATTTATGAGGGAGAAGTTGAAAGATGTATAAAATAGCTATTCGAATAGACGAGAATTGTGCGCCATGGGAGATTCCATTTTCATCGCGGTGCAATACACTATTAAAAGCTTTAAAAGATGGAGTTCATGTTGCGGCATTGATGTATGAACGCGCTGATACGTCAACCTTTCGTTACCGTGGGTATAATATAGCCCAGATTACTAGAGAAAGTGACAAGTGGAGAAGCATATACTTTTTTTCCGATGAAATCGAACAGATATTTCCTTATATAAGCCAGGTTTCTCTAGTAGTAGTAATTCGCATGAGGTGGACACACAAACTTGAAAAGTTGATATATGAAGTGAAGTCAAATGACATTCCGCTTCTGTTTGATGTGGATGACCTGGTTTTTGACACAAAGCATCTTCCAATGGTCACAAATACCTTGAATGTTCCATTTATGAATGAAGCAGATTATGATTTCTGGTTTGCATATATGGGAAGGATTGAATATACTGCGTCCAAAGCGGATGGATTTATAACGACAAACGCATTTCTGGGAGAAAGATTAAAAGAAAAATTCCATAAAAACTATGGAATCATACCCAACTTTTTAAATGAAGAGCAATTGATAGTCTCAGAAAGGTGTCGTATGCAAAAGGAGATACAGGGAATATCAAGAAAACCTTTTACTATTGGATATTTCAGCGGTACACCATCACATATCAATGATTTCAAAACAGTATACAAGGAACTTATTTTGCTATTGGAGGAATATAAAGATATTAACTTAGAAGTTGTCGGCTTTATGGAGTTTCCGCAGGAAATGCAGCCCTTTATACGCAATGGCAGAGTTACTTTCATACCACTAGTTAATTTTTTGGAGTTACAGCGACTTATTGCAGAAGTCGATGTAAATATAGTACCACTGGTGGATAATGTTTTCACGAATTGCAAGTCTGAGCTGAAATTTTTTGAGGCGGCTATTGTTAAAACACCGACATTTGCCCAGCCCACTCATACTTTTCAAAAATGTATAACCGATGGTATAAACGGTTACCTTTGTAAACAAGGGGAGTGGTATGAAAAGATAAAGGCATTTTACTTAAGACAGCAAGATGGGGATTATATAGTAAATAATGCATTTGATTATGTAAATGAACATTATCAGGGAGAAGCTATTCTTAAGCAAATTATTCGGTGTTACGATATGTTTAGTAAAAATCATTAAGTTAGAGGTAAGATAAATTGTGGCATGCTAAGGTTCTACTAAAAAAGGGAATGTTGTTTTTATTGCAAAATGGCTTTCATAAAACTCTGAGGAAGGTGATAAAGTTTTTTAGAAGAAAATTAAGGCTTAATCACTTATCTAAAACTTTCATAGTTAGTGAAAGCATTCTCAGAGAACAACGTGAGGTTATCTTTGCAAATGCGCCGGTTGTCAGTATTTTAGTTCCTTTATATAACACACCGGAGAAATACTTGCGTGAAATGATAGAGTCAGTGTGCTCACAGAGTTATTCAAACTGGCAGCTCTGTCTGGCTGATGGCAGTGATTGTATGAACAATATAGAGGAAATTATTTATCAGTATATAGTAAAGTTTCCTGATAAGATAGAGTATAGACGTTTGACGAATAAAGGAATTTCAGAAAACACAAATGCATGTATAGAGATGGCTAATGGTGACTATCTTGCACTTCTGGATCACGATGATATTTTAGCACCGAACGCACTTTTTGAGGCAGTTAAAGCTATTACTGATTTAAACGCTGATTTTATATATACTGATGAAGCAGTCTTTTCAAAAAATATTAAAAATATTATTACAGTACATTTTAAACCGGATTTTGCAATAGACAACTTACGCAGTAATAATTATATTTGCCATTTTACTGTGTTTAAGCGGGAACTTATTGAGAAAGTTGGATTGTTTCGAAAGGAGTGTGATGGAAGTCAAGATCATGATATGATTTTACGGTTGACTGAAGTAGCGGAAAATATTGTCCATATTCCTAAAGTTCTGTATTTTTGGCGTGCACATATAAATTCAGTTGCTGGGGATATAAAGTCGAAGCAA
>JAAYTO010000292.1 GCA_012523755.1 Clostridium sp.
GTTGCATTTCACCTTCATACCTTCCGACAACTCCAGTGGGGCCTTATTTTCATCCAGCTGGAACATTCTCAGATACTTGTGGTATGCTGTCTCATCCCAAGTGTCGTAAAAGCATTTTGTGACTTCAACGACATCACGGATTTTCTTTCTCGGATACCAGTTTACGATTCCTGTGGAGTATCCTGTTTGCTTCTTGATTTCCGCCTCATGTTCATTCAGAGGCTTATTAAAAAAGATAATCTCGCCGCCGTCCGGATGGACAAGGTTCAGCATAGATTTTATTGTCGTAGTTTTCCCTGCACCGTTTCTACCAATAAAACCCGTAATATTTCCCGCTTCCAGAGAAAAGGTCACACTATTCAATCGAAAGGAGGGATATTCTTTGACGAGGTTCCAAACCATTACAATACTCATAAACCATCCTCCATAAATTCAATTTATATGAATATTGTAACTTCTAGTTGCCTAGTTTTCCACCAACCACAGATAACAACTTTGTACACATTATGTTATGTTTTGTTGCGTCATCTTATCAAAATTCTAAGAGCAGATGCTATCATCCTCAGGTTATGCTTATATTTAGAAATTATTTCAAGGGCCAGATCATCGGTTATATGTTCTTCAACATAGTCAATCACCTGATTTAGTTCCTTTAACATTGTCTCCCTCATTTCATATCTACATGATATCAAAGCAGCTAAGATTTCCATGGTCTTTTGCCATCAAGCCATCCTTCTTTTTCCCAGTATGCTTTTTCAGATGGAGATGCCCCCAATCCCTTCTTCTGCATCATTCCCATCATATTAAACATAAACTTCGTTTTTATACCAACCTTTGGTTTCTTGTTTGTACTTAGTTTCTTTGCAATTTTAGTTGTATCATTATCAGTTTTTTCTTTTTTCTTTTCTGTGACACCTTCCCACTTCATTGCTTGTACTGCAATGCCATATTTAGTAACAGATGGAATCCCCAGATAAAATAATGCATCACATACATCTTTAATTGCGGACTTGGTTCCTGCTCCTGCTGATGTTGAAACCACCACTGCTCTCTTGCTAAACATACATTTTTTAGGTCTGTGTACCATCCAATAGCCAAATGTCATATCAATTAGTGATTTAAGTGGTGCAGATACATGCAAACAATAAGTTGGTGTTGTTATAACCAATAGATTTGCATCATTTACAGCATCTAAAATAACTTTCTTTTCATCGTAGTACGGACAAGCTGTTGCATTTTCTATGCATTTATAACATCCAACGCAAAAATGATTTAAATCCTTTGGAAAAAAGAATTCTATTACTTCATTATTTCCATTGATCTTGTCAATAATCTGACGACCTATATGGTATGTGCTACCTTTATGATTTTGTCCATTAAGCATTACTATTTTCATATATCTCCACCATTCCTTTGCTAAACTTCTTCTTCGTTTCTGATTCTTTTAACCATGATTACCAGGTATATCAAATAAGCTGTTTATTCTTGTTGACTTTCCCAAACCGTAACATTGTTGCGGCCATATTCCTTTGCCTTGTATAATGCTCTATCCGCTGCGTCAATAAGCTCATTAGGTTCCATCTCATTATCAGGAACAACTGATGCTACACCTAGACTAACTGTTACAACATTTTTTATTTCCCTGTTTTCTATTCCCAGCTCTTCAACTCTTGTTCGAATTTGCTCGGCAACAAATGCCGCTCCTTCCGCAGTGGTATTCATAAGAATTGCCACAAATTCCTCACCACCGTAACGCGCTGCAAATTCTCCCGCCCTTTTTATTACACCTTTTATAACCTCTGCGATTCTTATCAATGTTTGGTCACCGGATAAATGACCATACGTATCGTTGTAGAGCTTGAAGTAATCAATATCTATCATAATCAGAGCCAGGGGCATCCCTTCCCGCAGACA
>JAAYTO010000293.1 GCA_012523755.1 Clostridium sp.
TCGTTTATTACGAACTCCCCATTTGGTCCCTTGTCGTAGCCAAGGAAGTTCTTAAATCCAATACTTGCCCTTCCATCAGCAAACTGTTTTCTTTTGCCCCAAGTGGTGTTCTCGGAAATGGATCTGGATTCTTCCTGTGCCAAGGAACTCATAATCGTGATGAGAAGCTCACCCTTAGAATCCAATGTCCAGATGTTTTCCTTCTCGAAGTAAATCTCCACACCTTTTTCCTTTAACTCACGAACCGTGGTAAGGGAATCAACCGTGTTACGAGCAAATCGGCTGACCGACTTTGTAACAATAAGGTCTATCTTTCCGGCAAGGGCATCTTCCACCATCTGATTAAAACCTTCACGCTTTTTGGTGTTTGTTGCTGTGATACCTTCATCTGAGTACATCCCTACAAAAATCCAATCCTCACGGGAATTTATGTAGTTTGTGTAGTAATCCATCTGAGCCTCATAGCTGGTAGCCTGTTCCTCAGAACAGAATAGAACAGGGGACGGTTCTCTGTTTTAAAACAGAGAACCGTCCCCTGTTCCGCTGTTCCGCCTCCGTTCTATGTCCTAGTTGCTGGGTTGTTCTTCTGTCACTACCTTAATCGGAAGCTTAAAATTGTATATGACCCTAGTATCGCAAAGTCTGTCATGCAGACCCCGCTTTTCATCGTCAATTGCTATCATAAAATAGCCTATAAAAGCAATTGCTGACAGATATTTCCCGATTGTCTCACGATATAGAACATTGATAAAGGTCAATTTTTCTCCATCTTCACTTACTACTTTTAAATTGAGCAGCTTTTTTCCTATCGTAAAGCCGCAATAATAAGTCATCAATACATAATACGTTGCACTCAAAAGGTAAAGTATTATATCATAAACACTAAACTCAAAAAGTACAGGGACTTTCAGAAAATTTGATGGATCCATAAGTGAAACAAAGAAAACCGGTATACGCACAAACAAAAGTACAATCCCAACGAGCAATGAATCAATAATAAAAGCCATTAAACGAACACTAAATCCTGCATATATAGTAGTACTAGAACAATCCTGGCTCTGCATAATACATTGGCACCCCGCTTCCGTTATTGTTCATAAATTCAATGAGCATTTCCGCATCGGAACGCGGTTTTAATTTGCTCACATGACCGAATAATGAACTAAAATCAAATAAATCTTTGGTTTCCGGTGTGTAAATTTCAACGTCTCCTAGCTGTTCACTGAATGCTTCTTTCATTTCTTCATATGTTGCAATTTCATCAATAAGTTTATTGTCCAATGCCTGCTTTGCGGAGTAAATCCTGCCATCAGCAATCTTCTTGATTTCGCTCACTGTCATATTTCTGCCATCCGCAACAATTTCAACGAACTGCTCATAAGACTCATCTACAAGACTTTGGAAAATATCTTGCTGTTCTTCGGTTAAATCAAGGTCACCCGCACCCATTGCCTTATTATTACCACTTGTAATATAAATACCTTTAAGTCCTATTTTTTCATATAAGTCTTTATAATTCATCAAGGATATTATAACGCCAATAGAACCGGTCCAAGAGTTTCTGTTTGCATAGATTTTTTCGGAAGCCATCGATATATAGTAACCACCGGAGCATGCTTGATCCGCCATATATGTCCAGATGGGTCTACCGGTTTCTTCGGTATATTCTTTTAATTTCAGATAGAGATCGTCACTGGCGGTAACAGAACCACCGGGAGAGTTTACATACAGCAAAATTCCTTTGTTGCTTGAGGAATTCTTCAGATCTTCAATCAGATTCAGGGTGTTCTGATGGTTATATCCATCGCTATAAAACAAACTGGCACTGCCGGAATCCATAATGGTTCCTTCTACTTTCACCACGCCTATATGCGGGTTTGCAGGTAGAACATTGCCAGAAAGACTAAAACTATTCAGATTCAGGGATGAATCAAACCGTTTTGATATGGTATTTACTAAAATACTTGACGAGCATACAAATACAAATACAAGTGCTGCTACGACTAAAGCTATCAGTTGTTTATTTTTCATTTTTCGACCTCACTTTCCACAGAAATTTTACAAAATTTATTATCTCATACTTTATTATAGTAGTAAAGAATAAAATCAAGCTATTATTTTACATAAACCTGTGTGATAAAAATATACATCATTATTATATGATGTATATTCTTTAATAAGTATTATTTTAAAATATTCATGTTTTAAAGATTCATTAGTTTACGGCGTACATAACTGTTAACCCAATTTATATAGTACCCTGTTTGCACATTCTGCCACTTGCTCATTGGATGATTTCGATTTGTTCTTAAGACAGGTACAACATAAAGTAAAAAACATGATTTTTTCCTAAAAATAAATATAGTCATACTTAATTTAATTCTGCTTGAAACTTGTCAAATTCATGCTATAATAAAAAAACAGGAAGGAGAATACTGATTTGGGAAGTATAGAGTTATTAATTATAGCAGTGGGACTTTCGATGGATGCCTTTGCAGTTGCCATTTGCAAGGGGTTGTCGATGAAAAAAATGAGCTATAAGAATGCCGTAATTACTGGCTTTTTTTTCGGAGGATTTCAGGCGTTGATGCCTCTTTTGGGTTATCTTTTGGGAAAGCAGTTTAAAGATTATATAGTGTCAATTGACCATTGGATTGCGTTTATTTTGCTTTCAGTTATCGGGATCAATATGATAAAAGAATCCCGAAACACATGTGAGATACCCGATGATTCCTTTGATATAAAGGGTATGACGCTGTTGGCTCTAGCTACAAGTATTGATGCTTTAGCCATAGGTGTAACTTTCGCTTTTTTGCAGGTGGAAATTATTCCTGCTGTCGCCATGATTGGAATTATTACCTTTACCTTTTCTTTTGCCGGGGTCAAGATTGGGAACCTGTTTGGGGCAAAGCTTCAGTCAAAAGCAGAGATTACGGGGGGCGTTATTCTCATTGCGATAGGATTAAAGATTCTTTTGGAGCATCTTGGGATAATCAATTTTTAAGATAAAATTATGGATACGTTAAGCACAGTGAAGAAAAATATTCCGAAAACTTAAGTTTTGCAAGTCTAGGGTCTGTAAACATTCCTCAGGGTCGAGCAAAACTCGCTTCGCTCAGACAATTCGTCTCCCTGTTGACAAAGGCATATGACAAATGTTATAATTTGCTTAACAATAGTGAATAAACCTATGATCAAGAATAGTAGGGATAATTACCTGTACAAAGAGAGTCGCCAAGTGGTGAGAATGCGATTGCAGAGGTTATTCTGAATGGGCTTGAGAGGGAAGTCTGAAATCGTATTGTGAGAGTAGGCACTTACGGGAACCCTGTCCGTTATCAGTGGGGTGCATATGTTTGTGTGCAAAATGAGTGGGCGGTTTTCCGTCAATTTGGGTGGTACCACAGAAGTCAAATGCTTTTGTCCCTTAACAGGGGATGAAAGCTTTTTTATTTTTTGCACACAAATGAGCTTTATTGACCTTGGATTTAATTATTTTTATAGGAGAGTGACGCATATGTCAAAAGGAAGATTTGGAGTCCATGGGGGGCAGTACATTCCTGAGACGCTGATGAATGCCGTAATTGAGCTTGAGGAGGCTTACAATCATTTTAAGAACGACCCGGAGTTTGTGGCGGAACTGAATGAATTATTGGAGAATTATGCCGGACGACCGTCGCTGCTCTATTATGCAGGCAAAATGACAAAGGATCTGGGAGGGGCAAAGATTTATTTAAAGCGGGAGGATCTCAATCACACTGGATCTCACAAAATAAACAACGTTTTAGGACAGGTGCTTCTTGCTAAACGCATGGGGAAAACCCGAGTAATTGCCGAGACCGGAGCGGGACAGCATGGGGTTGCAACGGCAACTGCTGCGGCACTTTTAGGATTGAAGTGTGAGATATTTATGGGTAAAGAGGATACCGAACGCCAGGCTCTGAATGTATTTCGTATGAGGCTTTTAGGAGCAGAGGTTCATGCGGTGACCACCGGAACCCAGACCCTAAAGGATGCGGTTAATGAAACCATGCGTGAATGGACCAGAAGGGTTCATGACACCCATTATGTGCTGGGTTCTGTTATGGGTCCCCATCCGTTTCCCACCATTGTCCGGGATTTTCAAAGTGTTATAGGCCGGGAAGTGAAAAGTCAAATATTGAAAAAGGAAGGACGGCTTCCTGATGTGGTATTGGCATGTGTTGGGGGCGGCAGCAACGCAATGGGTGCATTCTATGACTTTATTGATGATCCCGGTGTTCGTTTAATTGGGTGCGAAGCGGCAGGGTATGGCGTTGATACGGATAAGAATGCAGCAACAATAGCAAATGGAAAGCTAGGCATTTTCCATGGAATGAAGTCCTATTTCTGTCAGGATGAATACGGACAGATTGCACCAGTTTATTCCATATCGGCAGGGCTTGATTACCCGGGAATAGGTCCGGAACATGCAAACTTAAAGGATACAGGCAGGGCTGAATATGTACCGGTTACCGATGAAGAGGCAGTAAAGGCCTTCGAATACCTTTCCCAGGTAGAAGGAATTATTCCCGCTGTTGAGAGTGCCCACGCGGTTGCGTACGCAATAAAGCTTGCACCAACCATGGGCAAGGATAAGATTCTTGTAATATGTCTTTCAGGAAGAGGAGATAAAGATGTTGCTGCAATAGCAAGGTATAAGGGGGAACAGATTTATGAATAGGTTACAGAGGGCTTTTAGTAACGGCAAGGCGTTTATTCCGTTTATAACTGCGGGGTATCCTTCATTGGAAATAACACAACAACTGGTTTGGGAAATGGCAAAAGCCGGTGCGGATTTGATTGAACTGGGCATTCCTTTTTCCGATCCTGTGGCGGAAGGTCCGGTGATTCAGGAAGCCAATTATTGTGCACTTTCTGCTGGAACTACGACGGATAAGATTTTTGATATGGTAGAAAATATTCGCAAGTCCTGTGATGTACCGTTGGCCTTTATGACTTATGCCAACCCTGTTTTCACATATGGTGCTGAGAGGTTTATGAAAAAGAGCCGGGAGGTGGGGATTGATGCGGTCATTATTCCCGATGTTCCCTTTGAAGAAAAGGATGAATTTTTGCCCTTTTGTTCAAAATACGGCATTGAATTTATCTCAATGATTGCCCCGTCATCCCATGAACGCGTACGCATGATTGCCGATGAAGCCCGGGGATTTGTGTACTGTGTATCGTCCATGGGAGTTACTGGAGTCCGAAAGGAAATCGGAAACGAAGCCATGGATATGATAAAACTGGTAAAAGAAGTAAGAGACATCCCTTGTGCAATAGGTTTTGGAATATCAACTCCGGAGCAGGCGGCAAGGATGAGCAGATTTTCCGACGGTGTAATTGTGGGGAGTGCAATTGTCAGGATTATAGGACAATACGGTGAGGACTGTGTATCCCATGTTGTTGATTATGTGCGTGAAATGAAGAGTGCAATTAAATGAAGAGTTCAATAAAAGAGTGCAATTATAATTAAGAGTGCAATAAAAAAGAGCAATTGATTAAGGTAGGGAAGCTAATATATTCATAATTTTTACAAATGGAGTTTTAACTATGAATTAATACGAGGACATGTAAAATCCGGGAAAAGGAGGAGTTAAAATGATTAAAAACATTTTAAAGAAGTTGACTGTACGGGAGAACCTGACCTATGAAGAAGCGTACAGCCTGATTGTTGCAATTAAAAATGACGAGCTCAGTGATGTTCAAATTGCGGGTTTTCAGGTGGCATTATTAATGAAAGGTCCGACATTGACAGAAATTACTGCTATTGCTCAGGCTATGAGGGACAATTGCATAAAAATTTCTCCTAAGGTGGATGACGAGCTTATGGACACCTGTGGAACTGGCGGGGGCTTGAGCACCTTTAATATTTCCACAGCGGTGGCCTTTGTTGCAGCAGCTGCGGGCATTCCTGTAGCCAAGCACGGAAGCCGCTCCATATCCAGCCTCTCCGGCAGTGCCGATGTTTTAGAGGCCTTGGGTATAGAAATCCATCAGAGCCCCGAAACGGTGGAAAAGCTTATTGAAGAGGTTGGGATTGCATTTTTATATGCACCATTGTTCCATCCGGTAATGGGAAAGGTGCTTCCGCCGGAAAAGGATCTGGGCATAAAGACCATTTTCTACACGATTATAGGTCCCCTGATTAATCCGTCAAAGGCTTCCCAGCATGTTATGGGGGTTTATAAGCCTGAGCTTTTGGACACCGTTTCAAAGGTAGCGGCATCCATAGGATATAAAAGGGCATTGTTTGTTCACGGACTCGATGGTCTTGATGAGATTTCATTGATGGGAAAAACGAAAATCAACGAGCTCAACAACGGAAATATTAACTGCTATGAGATTGCCCCCGAGGATTTTGGTATGTCCCGCTGTACTTTGGAAGAAATCGCAACAGGAACTCCCCAAGAGAATGCCTGCATGATAAGGGATGTTTTCTCGGGAAAGGATAAAGGCCCCAGACGTCAGGCGGTTGTTTTAAATGCGGCTGGTGCTTTGATGATAAGTAATAAGGCAGCTTCCTTCAAAGAAGGTATACAGCTTGCTGATGAGATTATCGACAGCGGAGCGGCACAAAGCAAGCTGAATCAGCTTATTGAAGCTTCCAAGGACTATAGGTCGGTGGTTTGATATGGATAAACAAATAAGTCATGGCAATAACAAAATGTGTACAAAATGCACCTCACCCCTATGGGGAAAATACCATGCGGGTATAATTCCTGTAATACCGGATATAAAGTGCAAGTCGCCGGCGGAAGGCGACTTACTTATGGGAAGGGACCCCGTCTCCATAGCCCTTTCTTTGGAAGCGGCCGGTGCCCCCGTAATCTCGGTGGTAACTGAATCGGAGCACTACGGAGGCTCCGGGAAATTGTTGCATAGCATAGCACAGGCCGTTTCTGTGCCCGTTTTGAGAAAGGACTTTATAACTGACCGCGAGCAGCTTATAAAGAGTGTTGAAATGGGAGCCAGTGCGGTTTTGCTGATTTCATCAATGCTTGAAAGGAAGCAGTTGTTCAGGCTGGTTGAGGAAGCAGTTCTATTGGGGCTGGAACCTCTGGTGGAAACCCACAGCGAAGAGGAAATCAAAGCGGCTAATGAAATGAATATAACTTTTTTGGGCATCAACAACCGCAACATAATTCAGTGGGAAATGGATGACGGAGACGTAAATACTACGGAAAGGCTTGCAGGATTGATACGTCCCGGGGCTTTTCTATTAAGTGAGAGTTCGATTTCTTCACCGGAGGACGTGAAGCGTGCCGTAGCGGCCGGAGCTCATTCGGTCTTGGTGGGAACGGCAATTTTAAAGGCGGAAGACCCGGCGAAAATGTATCTTAAACTTTGCGGGCGGGAGGTTTAGTGAAGTGACACGGGTTAAAATATGCGGACTGATGAATAAAAGGGACATAGAGGTTTGTGTACAGGCGGGGGTTCATATGCTGGGGTTTGTAGTTGATTACCCCGTACCCGTGCCATGGAACATCACAAAGGCTGCTGCCCGGGTGCTTATCGACGGGGTTCCTCCCTTTGTGAGTACCTGTGTCGTGACAGGGGGTACGGTGGAAAAAGTCTTAGATGTTGCAGATGCCACCTGTCCGGATGTTGTTCAGCTTCATTATAAGGAAACACTTCAGGATGTAAAGGAAGTGGTGGAAAGGTTGAACCCCCGGGGAATTAAAGTAATAAAAGCTCTTCGCATAGATGCGGACGGAAACTGCGATTTTGAAATTAATGACCCGGCTGTGGCAGCCCGGGAGCTTGCCGGTACCGGAGTGTCTACCATATTGGTGGATTCATTCACATCGTCCATGCCGGGAGGTACCGGCGTTACTGTCGATTTATCGGTATTTACGGCAGTACAAAGGGTGAGCCCTTTGCCGGTTATATTGGCCGGTGGACTCAACCCGGATAATATTCGTTCCATTGTTCAAAGGGTAAAACCCTTTGCAGTGGATGTTCTGACCGGGGTGGAGGAAAGACCGGGATACAAGGATAAAGAGAAAGTCCGGCAATTTATAGAGTCAATTTAAGAAGCCATCAAATAAGTATTGTTTTTACTGGAAACAATTTGTTATAATTGGTTTGTATGTGTAATATGGAAGTAAGAAATAAAACTGTTTCATTGTTCTGATACTTTAAAATTTTATTTGAGATTATGGGGGCGTGACAAAATGTTTAAAAAGCTGATTTTCATAGCAACTATTGTATTAATTCTAACCGGATGCAATACCCAAAATATTATGAAAAAATATATCATTGAAGAAAAAGATACTGAAGTTAATGCTCAAATAGTTGAAGTTAACGATAAGATAACTGAAGTTAATAATCAAACAACTGAAGTTAATGATAAAACGACCGAAGTTAACGATCAAACAATTGAAGCCAGCGATCAAACAACTGAGGATAATACTGAAGATATAGAAAGCATGGAGGGATGTGCTACTATTCTAGATGAAGATGAGTTTAAAGTATTTGTTAATGGAATTACAATCGAGGTAGGAGATGACCCTAAAGAAATGATAGATACCCTTGAAAACGATCCTGATAGTATGGAATGTAATTTTATATTTGTCGGCTATGACGATGAGTTGGAAAATGAGTATTATTGCAGACTATATGAAGGCTTTTCCGTTTACACAAAGGTAAACATAGTTTCCGGTGAAAGCATAATAAGCCAGATAAATATTTCCACCACAAACAGAGGAATAAAAATTGGTGATTCATACAAAGATCTAATTGAGAAGTACGGTATACCGAGCGTCGAATTAAAAGAAGGCGATATACTTTATACATCCTATATTTCTCAGAATAAAGAATTGTGTTTTACTATTGAAGATGACTTAATAAACAATATAAGTATTTCAATGAACTAATGCAGCTGATAATGTGAAATAAAGATATGTATCACGGTTGTTTCCAGTTACAAGAATTGCATTAACAGGATAACTTGCGGATTTGTTTTGGGACAAAAAACATCCTAATTTGATAAATTTCTATTAAAAAACAAATATTGGTTGACATTATTTTTCATTAGATGTATTATTATAATTAGTATAAAATTTGCTGCTTCGAAAGAAGGTGATCGGTTGTTAACGGCTGTAATGCAGTTGGGGGAGTATGTACTCAATAACCGGGGCACTGAAACTGGGGGATTGCTTCAAGTTATTGAGAATCCGAACGAAAAGGGCAATTATAATCACGTTTTAAAGATTTCGTTTGACCTGAAGGATGAGGACATTTCTTATCGGGGTATAGAGTATGAAGAGTTTTCATCCGAAAAAATAAAAAAGTATGCTTATAAAAAGGGTAGTTCTAGGGGCGGCGATATAACACCCACATCAAAGTATACAGAGCCGGAGAAAACGCTCAACAAAATTATAATCTCACTAAACGATATCATAAACACTTCAAATCAAATCGATTCAGATCAAAGAATATTTAAAAAAATTCAAGAATACATATCTTCAAATCAAGAAAACATTAAAAACGATATCTCCGAAAAAGTCAAATCCACTACTTTAAAAAAAGGCGAATCTTTTATCATTACCATTACACTATACGATTACGGTAATGAAAAATATATGGGAGACTTTGAGCTGATAAAAAACCGTCTTGCAAAGGTATTGGACGAGCAGTATTACAGTAAATACGGAAAAACATCAAAGGGTAAGGGCATCTGCTATTACTGTAAGGAGGAAAGTGAAGTTTTTGGGTTTGTAAACACTTATAATTCCTATACTGTTGATAAAATCGGGTTTGTGAGTGGTGGTTTCAAGCAGGAGAATGCTTGGAGAAATTATCCTGTATGTGCTGGTTGTGCTCAAAAATTGGAGATGGGTAAGAAATACATTAGAGAAAACCTTACATCAAGGTTTTCCGGATTCAATTATTTTGTAGTACCTAAAGCTGTTATACGGGATTTGGAGGATGAAAAGGAATTCATAGAGATCCTTCATGAATTCGAAAAGAATGAAAAGTTTTCTACGAAGGAAAAGACAAAGCAAAACCTTCTTGGAAGTGAGAAAGATTTTCTTGATATAATGCAGGACAGCAAAAACTATCTCAACTACAACATGCTGGTTTTTAAAGAAGAACAGTCCGGGAGCGTTTTTAGAATACTTCTCTATATTGAAGACATTGTTCCGAGCAAAGTCAAGAATATACTGAGGGTAAAGGAAAGGGTGGATGAGATAGGGTTGTTTAAGAACCTTCCGGGAAAAGACAAGACCACCTATGACTTGCAGTTTGGATTCGATAAAATCAGAACCTTTTTTCCCAATAACAGAACGGAAGGCAACTTTGACAAGAGTTTTCTTGAGATTTTAAACAATGTATTTACATATAAAAATATAAGCTATAAATTCCTTTTGGGCAGAATGATCGCAAAGATAAGGATAGCTTTTTCAAGGGAGGAATATTTAGAGAACCTTGTACTTCAAGCACTTATGAACATAATGTTTATTGACAGATTAAATTTATTTAATCATAAAGAAAGAGGGGTGCAAAAAATAATGGTGGAGAGAACCGAGAAAAACAAAAGGTACCTAGACTTTTTTGAAAACGAGAGCTACAGTGAGGTTTTTAGTTCAGATTATAAGCGAGCGGTATTTTTGATGGGAGTATTGACTGAAAAGCTTTTAAACATCCAGTACCAAGAGAGGGGAAGCAGACCCTTTTACAGCAGACTCAACGGTTTGAAGCTGGATAAAAGTTTGGTAAAAAGGATATTTGCCGAAGCCATTAATAAATTGAATGAATACGACAAGAACTATTATAAAGAGTTGGAATACCTTGTTGGTATGTATATGTTGGGAGAGGAAGCCGAAAAGAATATTTCCAATGATGAAATCAGCTTTTACTTTGTGTTGGGTATGACCCTTGCAAAGCACTTTAAGGAAGAAAAAAAGAGTGGGGAGGATGAAAAACAATGATTAAAAACAGGCAGGAGATACTATTTTTATATGATGTCACCGATGCAAACCCCAACGGTGATCCGTTGGACGAGAACAAGCCTCGGATTGATGAGGAGACAGGAGTTAATATTGTAACGGATGTAAGGCTTAAAAGAACCATAAGGGACTACTTGTATAGCTATAAAGGGTTTGACGGCACCGGCGACAAGGACATATTTGTGAGGGAGATAGAGTCGGAAAAGGGCGGAATTAAGGACGGTAAAGCCCGGGCAAAAGACTTTAAAGAAAATCTGGACGAAATACTGAAAAGGGCTATAGACATAAGGCTGTTTGGCGGTGTTATTCCTTTGGATAAGGCATCAATAACCTTTACCGGTCCGGTACAGTTTAATATGGGAAGGTCTTTGAACAAGGTCAATCTAAAACATATAAAAGGAACCGGGGCTTTTGCTTCAAAAGAGGGAAAAGACCAAAAGACATTCAGGGAAGAATATATTTTACCCTATTCGCTTATTGGATTTCATGGAATAGTAAACGAAAATGCGGCCAAAGAGACCAAGCTGACCGATGAAGACGTGGATTTGATGGACGAGGCAATGTGGAACGGTACAAAAAACCTCATTACCCGCTCAAAGATGGGGCACATGCCAAGACTTATGCTGAGGGTTGTATATAAAGAAGATAAGAATTTCTTTATAGGGGATTTGCAAAACAAGATAGCTCTTAGTTTTGATATCCAGGAAGAAAAGATCCGAACAATCAAGGACTTTTCAATTAAATTGGATGAGTTTATAGATGAACTTATGGAATGTAGTGACAAAATAGAAAAAGTTTTTTATATCGCTGACAAGAATTTAAAGCTTACATATAAGGGACAAGAGATTGATTTGAAGGATATTAAAGAAATACAGTTTCAAGAAAAATCTTATTAGAGAGAGGGAGGCAAATGGCTGAAAAATATCTGGTTTTTGATATCAGTGCCAGCTACGGTCACTTCAAAAAACCATATACAACAACATCTCCCCTTACATATTCCATTCCAACCAGAACTGCTGTTACGGGGATAATAGCTGCTATGCTGGGGTTTGGAAAAGAAGAGTACCTAAAATATTTTACAAAGGATCAAGCCCAAATTGGAATAGGGATAAAAAGTCCTGTTAAAAAGGTCAGGATCAGTGAAAATTTGATTAATACAAAAAAGTCCATGAACAAAATACATGAACGAACCCAGATAAAGATTGAATTTTTAAAGGATGCGTGCTACAGAATTTATTTTTCCCATAAAAACGAGCAAATCTACGAAAGGCTCAAAGTGCTCCTTGAAAACCACAGCACAGTTTACACCATCAGTATGGGGCTTAGTGAAAACCTTGCAAACTATACTTTCGCCGGGGAATTTGAAGGAAGGGAAGTAAACGGAAACAAAGAGCTTATAGAATTTTCAAGCGTTCTGCCCTTGGATATGCTAAAAAAAGGTGATGTGGAATACGAAGACGAAAGGGAGTATTTTACCGAAACCATACCGATGGAAATGGATTGCGACAGAAAGGTGAAGGAATTCAGAGAGGTGTTGTTTGAAAGAAACAGCAACAAGATCAAGGCAAGGACGGATTTCTACATCAGAATTGAAGGGATACACGAAAATATTTTGATCATATAAGGGGTGGGGGCAATGCTGCTTTCGCATCCGGGGAAGCTGCTTTTGGAGCATTTAAAAAATGTGTCTTTAATAGGGGACTGTATGTTGATGCAGAAAAAGACTGGGTTTAAAAGTTTTTCTGAGGATACGGTTCGCCAATTAAACCAGTTGAATTTACTTACTCATGATCTTGGCAAGGCTACATCATATTTTCAGGATTATATAAAAGATGTGGATAACAGCCCGCTGAAAAATGATGAGAAGAAGAGACATGGCCTTTTGTCAGGAGTCTTATCCTTCAAAATTGTTAGGGAAGTTATGGAGGATGAATGCCTTGCCTTTTTATCTTATATGGTGGTTTCGAAGCATCACGGCGAACTTGATGACTTTAAAAATTTTGTAACGGTATTAAACGGAGATGAAAAGAATATAAAACTTTTAAAGGAGCAGTTTGAAAGTATTGATAGAGGTAAACTGCAGGAAGTCATCACAGGGCTTGGAATTGATTTTGACATATCAAATTATACCACTGATAAGTTTGAAGAAGACATTGAACGGCTTGTTTCTAGAAAGGTCAGAAAGAAAGTAAAAGAATTATTGGGGTTTGAAACTTTTTTATTGGTGGATTATCTGTTTTCTTTATTGATTTTTTCCGATAAGCTCGAGGCCATATACAACAGTGAAAACATGAACATTGAGGACTTTATCGAAAAAACAGCCAAAAGACCTGAACTGTCTTCGGATTGCGTTGAAAAATACAAAGAAGGTCTAAAAATAAAGAATATTCAGATGGCACAGTGGCGGGAGAGGGCATATAAAGATGTTCTTAGTTGTGTTAATGCCCTCCGGCTTGATGAAAAAATACTGTCCATTAATCTTCCCACTGGCTCCGGAAAGACCCTTACAGCACTTAAGGCTGCTTTACGGTTAAAGGAGCGGTTGAGCGGGGAGAAGGGCTACGAACCGAGAATAATTTACGTCCTTCCCTTTACTTCCATTATTGAGCAAAACTTTGATGTTTTTCAGAAGGTTTTAGGCAGCACAGATTCCAATGTGCTTTTAAAGCATCATTATTTGTCCGAAAGAGTCTATAAGTGGGAAAAGGAAGGCGAAAGAGAAACTTACAGCGATGCCGTCTCCGAGCACCTTGTAGAATCCTGGGATTCGGAAATAGTCGTAAGTACCTTTGTACAGCTTTTGCACTCCATATTTACCAACAGGAACAGGAAGCTTAAAAAGTTTCACAACATTGTCAATTCCATAATAATATTGGATGAGGTACAGAGTATACCCCACAGGTATTGGAATCTGGTGCGGGAAACCTTTATTGCCATGGCAAAGTATCTTAACTGTTATTTCATTTTTATGACTGCAACCATGCCGTTGATTTTCTCTGAAGAAAATAAGGAGATATATGAACTGGCAAGGGATAAAAGAAAGTATTTTGAAGAGTTTAACCGTATAACGATTGATGCGGGAAGGCTTTTGGAGAAGATGACAATTGATGAATACAAGAAGATGCTTTTAGATGATATCTACAGCTATGAAGAGGACGATTTTTTGATAGTGATGAACACTATAAGGACTTCTATTGAGATATATAAATTTATTAAAAAAGAGTTTGAAGACCATGCAGAGATTTATTATCTGTCCACCAATATTATTCCAAAGGAAAGACTTGAGAGAATAGAAAAGATAAAAGAAAGCAAAAATCGCAAGATAATTGTATCAACCCAGATGATAGAGGCTGGTGTGGACATTGACATTGATCGGGTTTACAGGGATTTTGGTCCGATGGACAGCATCAACCAGACGGCAGGAAGGTGCAACCGTGAATGGGGCGACAAAAAGGGGGTTGTCACGCTGGTAAGCCTGGCGAACGAGAACCATTACGATAGACCTTATGCAGCATATATTTATGACAATGTATTAATGGAGGAGACGAAGAATGCACTATCGGATCTTGAAAGGGTTGAGGAAAGAGAGATTTTTAACCTGGCAGAAAAATATTATAGGGGATTGAAAAATCACGGAAGCGACGAAAGCCAAAAACTTTTGGATTGCATAAAGGAGCTTCGCTACAGGGAAGCTTTTGAATGCGGAAAGGACAACAAGAATACCGAAGTTTTTGAGCTTATACGTCAGGAATTTAAAACGGTGGATGTGTTTGTGGAAATAGATGATGAGGCAACGAAGGCTTGGCAGAAGTATCAGGAAATAAAGACAGTGAAGGATCGGTTTGAGCGTAAGAGAAAGCTCAACCGGCATAAAAAAGACTTGTATATGTATGTGCTGAGCCTGCCTGAGTTTGCTGTGAGAAAGCAGGTAAATATTGATGAAAAGGACATTACTTTTATAAACAGGGAAATGATTTTTAATACTTATGATGAGGATACAGGCTTTATGAGGGATCTAGAACGAGACTACTTTTTTTAATGGAGGAATTAGCTTGGATATTAAGATGTTAACGGTGAGATTGGAAGGAAACAAGGTTGAAAGCAGGGATGTACCCAAGATAAGGGGTTATTTGGCCGGAAGATTCCCCCAGTATATGGAGCTTCACAACCACTTGGGAGGGGATAAATTCAACTATGTTTATCCGGTAATACAATATAAATCCATAGGTGGTGTGCCGAATATTATTGCGATCAATGAAGCTTCAAAGATATTGATAGATATTTTCTATGACGTGAAGGAAATCGACATGAAGGACAAGGTAATGAGCATTCTGGAGAAGGGTTATGTGTTAAAGAACAAGGAGCTTGGGACGGCTGAAGGTATGGTAGAATATAAGTTTTTGACTCCATGGCTGGCTTTAAATCAGGATAACTACGGAAGGTTTACAAATTCAGGGATAGAGGAGAGGACGGATATTTTAAAGAAGGTTCTTACAGGAAACATACTGTCCATGGCAAAAGGTTTGGGCTATTGGGTGGACAAACCTATCGAGGTGCTTATCAAGCTGCGTCCTGTGGAGGTTAATTATAAGGACAGGAAGATGGTTGGGTTTAAAGGCGGGTTTATGACCAATTTTATGATACCGGATCACCTGGGATTGGGCAAGTCGGTGGCAAGGGGCTTTGGTACGGTGGAAAGGGTTAGAGATAGGGGTTTTGTGTAATCCTTGTTTTAGTGGAATAACGAATTTAAGTTGGTGTACTGTATTCAATGTTTGATAAATATTAAAAATTGGAGGTACATATGTATAAGAACATATTTGATTGTTGTGTAATAACTCCAATGTTTTTGAATGGGGTTGACCAAAGACTTGAATTGAGAGAGAGCTCGCTTAAAGGGCTGTTAAGATACTTTTATAGAGCCCTCTCGGCAAGTAGTTCTTTAGAAATTTTAAAGAAAGAGGAAGCAAAATATTTTGGTAGTAGTGATATAAATGTTGGTTCTTCGAAATTAAGGCTTAGAATTGAAGATATTGATGATAACATGGTAGAGAAGAGACATAAGTTGATTTATCATAAAGAACATAAAGAACTTGCTTTTGTCAAAGACAAAAAATTTAGGATAGTTGCTTCGTCAAATGAGGAATTGCGTTTTTTTACTAAGTTGATAATTTTAACTTTAACATTAGGTGGACTTGGCAAAAGAAGTAGACGTGGAAGAGGCTCCGTAAAAGTATTATCATGTTCAGATAAAAACATACCTATTTTAATTAATTATAATAATTTTATCCAAGAACTTTATTCGATATTAGAAGATTTGTTTCCATCAAAATATACTGTTGATGGCAATAAAATTAAATTAGTAAATTTACCTAATCTATCATCATCTGAAGATTACCCTTATGTTAAACAGATAGAAATTGGAAATGGTTTTGATAACTGGTTACATATTCTTAAAAATATTGATGATACTTCTCATAGTTTCAGAAAAATGAGTAACGCATATTGTCTTGGCTATGTTGATGGCTCGAAAAGGTTTGCATCTCCAATTTATGTAACTGTTGTTAAGTTAGGTTCATTATATTATCCTTTAGTTACAACGCTAAACACAGTTATGAATAAAAATTTTAATTGTTGTTGTGTAAAGATTCAAGAGGATTATAAGAATTTAATACTTAAGGGAGGGGGAATGGCTATATGAGAGAAGAACTATTCATATTCACAATTACACCTGGGCTCATCCTCAATTTTGGTTGACACAAGGCAAAAAAATATCATTTTTCATTATTATCTTTGCTTTTAACAAAGGTAACTTTGCTCTTCCGTACATCTGCCGCTTTATCAACTTTAATCTGTTATTATTTCCTTCAACAA
>JAAYTO010000019.1 GCA_012523755.1 Clostridium sp.
ATTCGTTAGAATTTGCAGAAGTCTTTACGAAAAGGGCTCCTTCCAAACCAGAAGCAAAACTTACAGTGCTTCATCAAAGTTGAGAAACAGTAAAGTCAGAAGCGGGGTAACCCCTTGTAACTGGATGATTATGGCCACTATGGTTGAATACACCAATCTAATACTTGATATAGAAGCGGATTCATGGGATATCGCCTACGGTTCCCTTAAATTATTCCTCAAAGAATGGACTTATGAAATACTTCTCTATGACAGAGTAGAGTGGACTTCGACCTATACCTTCGGCGAATTTGATGCTGTAAAGAAAGCAAAAAGAGCCTATGATAACGGTGGAGTAGCCTTTTTATTAATCCATTCCGCATTGGTCGGCAATCCCCCTCCTCTTATCTCTTTAGTGGGCAACCATTGGGTAGTCTACGCCGGGAATCTGGAAATAGATGAAGGAGAATGGTATATATGGGACAGCGGTCATGTCAAATTTGACTGTTATACATGGGGTTCGATTCGAACGATAGATGTTGATGAAGGTACCTTCGAAGACTATTTCTTTGGCGTTGTAACCGGTGAACGTTAAAAACATCCGGTAAGTATATTAAAATTGAATCAGGGGGGTACAAAAGATGCAGGTGAAAAATATTGAAAATTACTCAACTTTAAGATGGCATAGGCAAAGTTCGGCATTACTTAGAAAAAAAATCACAAATATTAAGGAAAGAACAAGTATTACAGATGTTATTGAACCCTCAGAACCAAAGGACAATTCTACGGATCTTCTGGAAATTGAAAAACATCTTACAACTGCTCATGATTTATACTTTTCAAGGCTTTTTGCCGAAGCAATCGAGGAATACCGCACCACACAAACATTAATCAGTAATCTGTTAAATTCATCCGAATCCGGTGATTCCTCGAGTATATTTGATTCACTGCTTCGTGTGGGTGTAGATTTTATCTCCTCGATAGAATTAAAAACTCCTGAAACGAATCCTAACCTACAACTTTCGACAACTGAACCCCTAAATTCTGAAAATACCGTATCAGAGGAAACTAAAGAAATAAAGCCCACAAAAAGAGGCATCCTTTCTCCTGCAACAAAGATAAGTATAAAAACAGGAGAGGAAGGAAAACCGATAAAAAAACGGTCTGTCAGATTATATGTAGGAAAGCGAACGGTGGATATTGCTTGGGAAGACGGAAAAGAGCCATCCACAACAGAGCTTATCGAAAAGATATACGATCGGAGAACAAAATCTGAAGAACTGGATGAGGCAATATGCAAATACTTTTCTACGGAAGAGTTTTCGGTTATGCTCCCCCACATTATGTCCTATGTAATACCGGTTGCACTTGGGGATTGCTATTATGGTTTAGGCGATTATGAAGAGGCCGAAAAGAATTACTTGGCCGCTGCCGACTACAAATATATAAACCAAAGAATCGAAGTACCTTCATTATGGATAAAGCTGGCTCAAAATGTATTGGCATGGGGAGATATGCTTTATAAAGAAGATATGTTCCAAGAGGCACTGAATGTTTACAGGCTGGTACTGGAAGCACCCGGTTCTGCATCTGTGGTAAACTCCGAGTCATACCTGTATAAGCACAATTCCTTGAAAATTACCGGCAGTACAGTATCTAAAATGCTCACGGAATACGAAAAGACCGGCAACACCGGCGATATAAATCCTCAATTGGCAATCATAGTTTTGCAGGTAAAAGAAAGAATGATAAAGCTTAGCGGTGGGTTGGATTTCAGAGGCATACCCTTAAATCTGGTTCCCGTATGGACTTTCGAGTATTTGCAGAATGTAGCCAGATACTTTGCTCAACAGGCAATACAGGCTGAAAGGGAATATATAGATTTTATCGAAACCGCCGATAATAAAAAGCTTACAAGACAGCAGTTAAAGCAAGCCGTTGACCTAGCAAAAGCCGAAGTGAATCTTGCAAAAAAGCAAAAAGATGTTGCCGTCAGTGAAACAAAGATATATCAAGAAGGCTTAGAACTTGCCACATTGAGAAGGCAGAATATGCAAGTCAATAAAAATGCCTACTCACTCATGTCCTGGGAAAAGATACGTTTGGATGCTTCTAATGCATGGTATAGCGGTCCGGATACCAAAATAAAAGGTACTGATAAAAAAGCGTACGAAATTCTTTTTGATAATACCCTCAGAACAGGCACCATATCCCGCGAATATGAGCTGGGTGTAATGGAAAGGCAGATAGCAGAATTAAGACAGGCTGAAGAGATGGCAAAAGCACAGTACTCAAGTGCACAGGCCAGGGTGTCGGCAGCGGAACAGCTGGAAAGAATAGCCATGCTTCGTGAAGCAGCTGCAAAAGAAAACTTGATTGCTTTTGACAATCAAACCTTCACCGCCGATGTATGGACTAGAATGGGAAACTTTATGAAGAACATATCGGACAATTACCTCGATATGGCTATCAACATTTCCCGTTTGATGCAGAAGGCCTATAACTTCGAATTTGATGCCCAGCAAAACTCTATCAAACCCAACTACAGTTCAAAATCCATAAACGGCTTACTTGCATCAAATGCACTCTTACTGGATATAGACAGCTTCACCTATGATATGATAAATTCGGTAAAAACAAAGAGTATTCCGATAAAACAAACCCTGTCATTGGCCACCCGGCATCCCTATCTCTTTGAAACCTCCTTCCGCACTACCGGAGTGATGGAATTTGAAACCTATATGGAGGATTTTGATATGGATTATCCGGGTACTTACAATAGAAGAATAGAAGCCATTGAGGTCATAGTTGAAGGATTGATTCCATCGGGCGGTGTAAAAGGCTTTCTTACCAATTGCGGGATAAGCCGCTACAGAACAGCAAATTTCAACACTATAAAATTCCGCATCCAACCGAAAGATACCTTAGTTCTGTCCGAATATAAAGTAACTGGAGATTCTTTTGTATTCAGTGCCGATCCGGCGAAATTGAAGCTCTTTGAAGGAGCCGGAATATGCGGGAGCTGGAAAATCGAAATACCGAAATTCAGTAATGACCTGGATTATAATTATATTACCGATGTAAAAATAATTTTTTACTATAAGGCCTTTTACAATGAAAATCTTGCACAAAGTGTCAGGAATAATCTTAAGACGCTCGCGGGAATCAATAAAAAATCAAAAATACTGCCTCTTCGTTATATTTTCCCCGATTCCTATTATTATTTCCTGGAAAATGGAATTTTCAGTTTCGAACTGGATAAGAGTCTGTTTCCGTACAGTGAATCCGGCTTTAAAATAAGCAGTCTGAACCTTTTGGCAAAAAATTCAAATGGTGCCGATTCCAAACTGACTGTGCTAATGAAGGTGCCATCCGGAAAAGTTCCGGTAAAAATCCAGACAGGTTCAAACGTTGAAATTACACCTGCTCCAACACATCCATGGGATTCTCTTACAGGCGGAGATGCTTTAGGAAAATATACCATCGAGATCCTCAAGGAAGACAATCCATCCTTGGTATCCGACGGCAAACTTCAGCTGGAAAGCATTGAAGATCTTGTGTTACTTTTGGAATACGACTACACCCCGGCGTTATAACGAGGCTATAAATGTCCCCCACTTTTTATAAGTGGTAGATACCAATTAGCTTTTCTGGCGGTGAATAATCTTTTGCCTCGTTTAAACACCGCTAATGTAAGAAAATTTTTCTACAATCGAAAAATTTTCTTTGAACCGAGGTGTTATAATTCTAGGAGGTGCCTAAATGAGTAAAACAACAGGAATTGCGGAACAAATTTTGTCGTTGCCAAAAGGAGGAGGAACAATACAGGGTCTTGGTGAGAAATTCAAGCCAGATCTTCATATGGGTACAGGGGTATATAATATACCCCTTGATATCCCCAATGGACCTAACGATATTGCCCCTAAACTGAACCTCTCGTACAACACTGCTTCGGGCAATGGTCCTTTCGGTATGGGGTTTTCATTAAATCTTCTTGCCATAAGCCGCTCCACCAATAAATGCATCCCCAACTACACCGACAGTGATACCCTAGTACTTGAGGGTGCCGGAAAGATGTTGGAAATTTCCGAGGGGGTTTTTCGCGTTGAAACCGATCCCTATGGCTGGCGTATTGAACGCTGCGGCAGCGGCTTTATGCTCACGGACCAAAACGGTGTTAAGTACAAACTTGGAACAACGGAACAGTCTAGGCTTTTTAAGGAGAATAACAACCGTACCGAAACCTTCAGGTGGCTTTTGGAAGAAACGGAGGATTCCCTTGGATACAAAGCCGTTTTCGAATATATAAGGGATGGCGGAAACCTTTATATCAAAAAAATCTCCTACAGTATTTATAGTATTGAATTTAATTATGAGAAGAGGAACGATTCGGTCATAAATTCAAGAGCCGGTTTTTCAATAATAACCAATCTCAGATGCAGCAGTATCGACCTTAATATCTGTAATTCGGAAAATCCCCTTATAAGAAAATGGATTTTTACCTATGAGGAGTCTTCCCCCGGAAAGCATTCCCTCCTTCACAAAGTAGAGTTAAAAGGCTTTGATGATGAGGGAAACAGTGAAAGTTTGCCGGTTTTGACCCTAGACTATACCTCCTTTGGCTCTCCTCAATTTACTAAATTCCGCGGCGAGCTTTCGGATGTTCTTCCGGATTCATACGACGATGGAAGAAGAGAACTTGTCGACTTCAACGGAGATGGTCTTCCCGATTTAATGGAAATCAGGAACGGAAGAGCTGTGGTTTGGGAAAATAAAGGCAATTGCGTCTGGAGCCGGCCTCATTCCAAAGACAGCTTCCCCCTACCCGTAGAACTTGAAGGACAAAGTGTAGCCTTTGCAGACATGGAAGGCAACGGTACTGCGGATCTCCTATTTATGGATCGACCCCTTTCGGGTTATTATCCCCTTTTACCGGGAGGAGGATTCGGAAAACCGGTACTCTGGAGACACTCCCCCCACTCAAAACTCAGCGATCCCAGTACCAGATTATTGGATTTAAACGGTGACGGTATAACCGATCTTTTGTGCATGGGAAAAGACTATTATTGCCTATATTATAGGGATAAAGAAAAGGGCTGGATAGAAAACCCCGTCACCCTTCCGAAAAGCCTTTTCCCTCCGGTGGATATAAATGATGACCGTGTGTATTTTGCCGACATGACGGGGGACGGTTTGCAGGATATTGTAAAAGTAGACGGCTCCGGCGTGAGATTTTGGCCATACCTTGGAAACGGAATCTGGGGCAAAGAATTCAAGCTCAAAAACTCCGTTACAATTCCGAATAATTTCATTCCCCAAAGAATGTTTCTTGCCGACATTGACGGTGACGGTTGCTCCGACTTGATTTATGTCGACTCCCACCGGGTCCTGTGTTGGATTAACACTGCAGGCTCTCAACTAAGTGAACCCATCGAGATATTCGGAACTCCCCTTTCGGATGCTACAAATATACGTATTGCAGACATGAAGGGTGCCGGCACCCCAGGCGTACTGTGGTCTTATACTGCTCCCGGAAGCAGGAAAACCGATTATTTCTATCTTGATATATCCGGCGGCAGTAAGCCCTATCTTCTAAACAGCATCGACAACGGAATGGGACTCAAAACATCTATATCGTACAGCGTCTCCACATTGGAACGTCAAAGAGATGTTTTTTGGGGCAAACCTTGGAATACATTCCTGCCCTTTCCCATGCAGGTTGTCTCTTCTATCGTATCTGCCGATACCGTCACCGGGGTTCAAACAGTAAACCGCTATTTGTATCATGACGGGCATTATGAAGGCAGTGACATGGAATTTGCAGGTTTCGGGTCGGTAGAAGTAATTGAGGAAGGAGACGATTCTGTTCCGTCAATGATTACTAGAAACCATCACCATCTAGGTTGTGATGAAAAGGGAACCTTAATACCTCTTTCCCAAAAGGAAAAATTCCAATTAAAATGTTTGCGGGGAAAACTTTTAAAGACAGAGGTTTGTGGCCTTGATAAAGACGGAAAAGAGCTCCTTTATTACACAACCGAAAATAAATGGGATACTAAAGCCTTAAATACTGCCGACGGCAGGGAGTTCACAGTTCCCCTTCTTATCGAGACCCGTACAATGCACTTTGACAAAGATGCCGAAGTTTTCAGAATAAATTCTACCGAAAACCTCGAGTTTGATAAATACGGAAATGTACTCTTACAACAGCAAAAAGCCTATAACCCCCTTGAAGCTTCAGATAGAAAAATACTCAATACAAGGATTTTTTACGCTGTAAGCAATGAAGAAAGGTTTGTCAACAAACCATCCAGAGTAATTCAGACCGATGAAAGCGGAAAAGTTGTTTCACTGACTCTGCGGTATTACGACAATATGCCCGAAGGACTTGTCGGTGTCAAGGGTCTTATTACCAATCAAGAGTTTCTGGCATTAGATGACGAGACCATTCAAAATATTTATTCCGAGGATATTCCGGATTTTGAGTCCCTGGGCTACCACCGCAAAGACGGTGAAGAGGGCTGGTGGGCTTTCGGAACCTCGTATCAGACCGAGGATATTGAGGGTGTATACACGGGAAGGGTCATAAACAGCTTTGGTGACATCACGGAAATTATATTCGGAAGTAACCGCATATATCCCAAAAAGGTTCTGGATGCCATGGGAAACAGCATTACGGCATCCTATGACCCGCGTGCCAACAAACTGAAAACCCTTACCGATGCCAACGGCTGTACCGTTGAAGAAAAGTATGATTCCTTGGGCAGACTGCTTTATACGGTAGAGCCCGGAGCCAATGCACAATACCCCACTGTAAAGTATAAGTACATAACCGATAGTCTACCGGTGTGTATTCTTACTGAAAACAGGCCGGTAAACAACTCCCCCGAAACGGTATGTCACAAGTTATTCCTCGACGGTTCTGGAAACATAATAGAGGAGAGGATTATCCGGGAAGATCATGAGTTTGTTCAGAAAAGTTATGTTATGTCAGGCAGAGGATTGATAAAAGAACAGTTTCTCCCCTTTATCGCTGCCGGCAAGGACTACCAAAAACCCCAGGACGTTAAATCGATCAAGCTGGTCTACGACGCCATCGGAAGGCCCTTAAAGGTCACAAACGCCGACGGTACCGTAAGGAGCATGGAGTATTTCAGAAACACAGTGTATGTATACGATGAAGAGGATAACAGAGAGGAAGGTTCCTCCCCTCACAGCGGCACACCACAAAAAAATGTCTACGATGCCACCGGCAGAATTTGTGAAGTGTCTTTAAATTTAAGCAACCGCTTTATCTCAACAAAGTACACTTACGATATAAAAGGAGATTTGATTGGGGTTTACCAGCCTGAAGGAAGAAAAACAACCTTTGTCTACGATTTAAGCGGGAATACCATCGCGGTTATAAGCGTTCAAACAGGGAAAACTGTGTTTGTCAACGACGCCACAGGAATTATAAGGGAAAAACGCAACGACAAAGGAGACAAGGTGCTTTTTAATTATGATTCCCTTGGACGTCTGAAAGAAATAAGGGACGGAAAATCACCGGAACCAACAGCACAATACACCTATCATGATACAAACAATCCCTGTCAGGCTCTTTCGGGTAATCTAAACTATGCACTGGGAAGGGCTGTCAGGATCGTTCATCAGGGCGGTGAGGAAATATTTGAATATGACGAGCTTGGAAGGATAATAAAAAAGACAATCTGGTCAAAACATCTTCCTTCGAACCAACTTGTCTTTGACTATTGCTACAGAGCCGACGGACAGTTCTCCTCAATTACCTATCCTGCCCTATCCCCAGGAAGCGGGAGAAGAAAAGTAATCTATGAGTATGACCGTGAAGGAAGGCTTCTGGCAATACCGGGTTTTGTGAGCAGAATATCCTATAATGCCCGGGGACAGCGAACCGAGGTACTTTATAACAATGGAGTACGCACGGTTTATACCTATGACGACAGAAACTTCCGTCTTATCAGCAGTGTTACGGAAGATCCCAACGGTAATCTGATTGACGAATTTATTTATCAATATGACTTTGTCGGGAACATAGTAAAAATCGATTCCCGGGATGACAGGATTTCCACGGCTTACAGTTATGATGATCTTTACAGGCTCACCGGTGCTGTTACCAAATCCGGTTTAAGCTGGACTTATGAATACAATGATCTTTCGGATATCACATTCAAGTCGGATATCGGAGAGCTTTTGTACGACAGCAACGGCAATGTTTGCAAGGCAGGAAACGATTCGTTTGTTTTTAACAAAATCGGACAGCTTTCTTCTTCTTCGATGGGCGAATTCAGTTATGACTCATCAGGAAAGCTCATCAGTGCTGTCAAAGGTAACGAGAGAATGGATATGACTTATGACCATCATGGGCGAAGAATTTCTCTAAGTTACAAAAGTCCCGATAAAACCACCGACATACTTACTCCGGACGAAATGATATCCATTGAAGACAATATCATGTACATTTTGATATTTGACGGAAACCAGTGCGTAGCAAGAGTTCGGGAGGATGACGGAGCAACGGTCTATCTGCATCAGAACCACCTTGGAAGCACTTCAAAAGTAACTGCTGCAGATGGCAGCATACTGCAGAGTGTTTACTATGATCCTTTTGGTGCAATAATAGAAAATACCGTAGCAGTAAGCACCAACGAGGTAAGAATACTCTTCGCCGGCAATGAATATGATTTCTTTACGGGTCTTTTGTATATGTCCTCAAGGTACTACTGTCCCAAAATAGCACGGTTTATTACCCCGGACACAATCGTACCGGATTTGTATAATCCAATGGCATGGAACCGCTACAGCTATGTTCTCAATAACCCATTGAAATATACCGATCCCACCGGTCACTTCTGGGAGGAGATAGGTAATTGGTTTAAGGATAATTGGAAGGTTATTGTTGCAGCAGTTGCTGTAGTTGCAGTTATTGTAATCAGCATAGTAACCTTCGGAGTAGGTCTTATCGGCGTTGGAGCATTGGTGGCAGTGGGAGTGGGAATGGCAATCGGAGGTGTCGTGGGTGGTATTGCGGCAAGTCAGGCCGGAGGAGATGTATTACTGGGAGTGCTTTCCGGTATAGCTCTTGGAGGTGCCGCATCCCTCGCCGGTACTGCAATAGGTGCTGGTATGACTGCCATGATGGGTAAAGGCCTTGCAGCAACACTTCTTAGCGGGACTCTTTCCGGTGCGGTTACCGGAAGTGCAATGGGACTTGCGGCAGGTTTTGCAGGAGGAGCAGGTACAGGAAGCCAAATATGGGACAAGGTCTGGAAAGGTGCTCTGACCGGTGCCATAACGGGATTTTTGTTCAGTCTGGGAGCCTACGGTTTTCAGAACAACTGGTTTTCAGGTCCGAAAATATCTATTCAAAAGCCCAACATTGATAACCCCAAAGTATTATTGGCAAAAGCAGCAAAGAATCTTGGTGAATCCCAAAATATTGGCTCAGCCTTATCTACCGTTGCAAAAGAAGTGGGAAAAAGTATGATTAATACCAGCAGTGGATATCCGATTTTAAACCTTATTTTTGGAGAGATTGCCGCTCCGATATGTCAAACTTTAATAGACTCATCAGCCTCAGGAATAATAGTACTCGACTATGGAGACGATATTTGGGAGCTCCTGAAAGAAGCCGGAGTAAAGATAAAGAAAGAATTTAAGTTCTAGCATAGCAATACACAGGCTTCTAGCACTGCACGGTGAAATCATGAAGGAAGATTAAGCCATGGCATAAATTACAGATAAACTTTATTGAGCCTTTGTAGTAAGATGTTACCCATAGATAATGAAAAGTGGGGTTATACTAAATGGGTAAGAAATTATACAAAGGGAGC
>JAAYTO010000294.1 GCA_012523755.1 Clostridium sp.
GAAAAGCAAGGGTATTTAAGTCTTCTTAAATATTACCTTGAAGTTAGAGTGTAAACTATGAAACCGCCGTATACGTGAACCGTACGTACGGTGGTGTGGGAGGTCGGTAAATAAAATAATTATTTACCTCCTACCCGATCTTTAAACTTTTTTTATGGCTCGCTTCCCGAAACAAGCCTGCCTGAAATGTAGAGGGCTATTCTGCCGGAGCTTGTAGAGTAATCATTATTTAGAATGTAGTTGGACCAATCTGATTTCCATAGTCTTGCCTGAATGTCTATGCTGTTGTTGGGCTCTAAGCTACCGGCTCCATCTGTGAAGCCTATCTCCAGATAGTAATCGGCATTGCTTTTTGAAGAAGGAAGCTTTACAAACCGACCGGTGACATTGGAACCGCCGATGGTACTCCAGTCGCAAGCGAAATTCTGTGGTTTTTCACCATCAATAGTGTAGTAATACCTTATCTTCACATCCGAAAGCTTAATGCTTGAATCCGAATTATTGGTAAGTTTCAAACTCACATTAATGTTGCTGGACATTTCATTGGCATTATTGTTGTAATACTGCAACAAAATGTTATTTGGTGGATTAACCGGCTTTTTAGTCGGAGTACTAGTGGGTCTTTTAGTCGGAGTATTGGTAGGTCTTTTAGTTGGAGTATTAGTGGGTCTTTTAGTCGGAGTATTAGTGGGTCTTTTAGTCGGAGTATTAGTGGGTCTTTTAGTCGGAGTGTTAGTGGGTCTTTTAGTCGGAGTATTAGTAGGTCTTTTAGTCGGGGTGTTAGTAGGTCTTTTAGTTGATGTATAGGTAGGTCTCTTAGTTGGAGTATTAGTAGGTGTATTTGTTGCTTTACGGGTTGGTGTGGGTTTAATTGTTGGTGTATTTGTAGCATTATTAGTGTTAGTGGGCGTTATGGTTGATGTATTGGTAGGTTCCGGAACTTGGGTAGATGTAATAGTAGGTGTTGGCTCTAAAGTTGTAACAGGTGTATTATCTGGATTAGATGTTGAAGTAGTACCTTTATTTTCTTCAAGCTCAATACCAGGTATTGTTCCTTTTTTCTTTTGTTCAAAATAAATGTGATACATTGCGTTTGCCATTGCAATTTCAGCCTGAACCCAATAGCGGTGATATTTCATTACTGGAGTATTACCACTGTTAACCGTTTCTTCCAATACGGAGAAGTCGGAGGCATTTCTGTATTTAGGACGCATTTCAATAAAGGTTATTCCATTCTTTATTTCTGCTCCTTGAGCATTGGTGCCAGAAAAGTCACCAGGAATATACACTTCATCAAAAAATCGCTTGTAATCATCTCTTGATTCGGGAGCGGTAATTCCTAGATCATCCTTGTAATTTTTCCACATTCTATCAAGAAGCTGTTTTGCAGTTTCTCTGGCTTTTTCATTAAGTGCTTTTTCATGCTTTTCAGTGGCGATAGCATAGTATATGAGTGCTTTTGCATAGGAGGCAGTAACACCTACATCGACTGTCCAGTCTTTAATTGTGCAATGAAGATTCTTATTGGAGGAAGGCTTTCCATTCCATGTGTCCGGTTGACCGCTCCATTCTAAAGTAGAAGGAATTTCATATGTACCGTCACTGTTCAGATAGGTATTATCCATTGCCCATGATGCCCACTTTCTGCAAAGCTCACTTATTTTTTTATCGCCGGTCAAATAGTAATATTCCATAATTCTTTCCATTGACCATGCCTGAAATCCAAACCAACTGTTGCTGGGAGGATCATGATAGACAGGCTGCCAATCGTATGCCAGTTCATAGAATGTACTTGTTCCCTCAGGATACTTTTCGTATTTTCCATTCCAGCTATTGGTTACGCCACCTGCTATGGCACCTTCAGAACTCTGAAGGTATTGGAATAATTCCAACTGTCGTTCAAGACTTTTTTCCCAGTCTTTTTTCGCATTTTTTGATTTGGGTTTAAGTGCCGCTTCATTTGATAATGCAAAAGCAGCAACGGGATTTTGATATCCCTGGTGACAATGGGAATTTCCGATTCTCCAGCTCCAAGTTTCGCCGATATCTCCTCCCCATGATACATTCCAAGAAAGCAGATAATGGCAACTATCATAGCCTTTTCCGGCACTCGACCCGTTCTGAACTCCTATAGGTCTGAAATACTTATCAAATAAAGAATATCTAAGATAATCCCCCATTTTTGCAGCTTTTTCAAAATAGGGTTTAAGTTCTTTGTTTTTTCCTTGTTCTTTAGACCAGAGGTATGCCCAATAAGTTGCCTGAATCTGTCTTGCATCAGCATCCGATGCTGAGGTGTAATGCCATTGCTTTGTGGGTTGAATGAAACTGCCAAATAGGGAAAGAAAACCACTGTTGTTGACCTGATCCCATTTAAAGTCTTCCCAGGAAGGGTGTGGAATAGTTTCCCATACAGATTCTTCAGGTCCCCTTCGATATGTATTTATATAAGAACAGCGGCTTTTACCGTCGCCATGATTTCCATATCCGTACCAGTTATCCACGTCAAGAAGCCAGTGCATTTGGTATACAGCTTTTGAACCATAGACAGAAGCCATCTGCTCTGCAATAGGATCAATACCAGTGGGTGCACTCTCACTTCCAGCAACGGGATAACCGCTGATAGAATTGGCTTCGGGTGCATATTGTGCCGGTTTTCCCGGTAGATAAGTGTCAGCACCAGGTTGATCCCTTTGAGGCTCAGGAATTATATACTGCTCTGTTTTATCCCATGCATCCATAAAGTATGACCAGTCACCGGTAAGCTTTCCGTAGGTGGCTCCAAGCCAGACCATATAACTGAAAGCTGCACTTGTTGTAAGATGACCATAATCGGTTGCATCTACGACAAGGGTCTCAATTGCATGGTAGGGGATACCCTCTTCACTTAGATAACCTTTTGTATAAATATCTTCAAAAAGCTTTATAAATCTATCGGAATACACAGTTGAGACTTCTGTAGAAGGTTTTGTATTATTAGGAACAGATATTGAACCGGATGGATTACTATTGCCTTCGTTTTTCATGATAAACATTGCTGAAGTAATTATTGCAACAGCTGCCAAGCTGCATAACCCGAATATGAAGATTTTTCTTCTCCGTTTTACATTATATATTAATTTCATAAGCTCCTGTATATGTACATCTTCTGCATTAATGCCCGATGCCCATTATACAAATTACCTCCCTACGATAAAATGATCTTATGCATAAATAATATTAAATGCTTAAGATTCCTAGTATTAATTATACTAAGAATTTAATATTTCCGCAATTATTTTGACTGGGTGTCACACGGTAAAAGCATGAACCCATCTCCTGCCAATACTCTCACAAGAGAGTTTTTTAAAATGCCATTTCAGCATTTAATATTCAGGCAAGAAAATCATTTTTTAAGAAATGCCCC